>JAUXII010000039.1 GCA_030621075.1 Lentimicrobiaceae bacterium | reverse complement strand
GGCTTCCTTATAGGGCCCGTAAGCAATGATAAGCATGTTTCCTGCCTCTGCAACCGGTGTATACCTGAGGGATTCCTCCATTTCTGAAGCATTTATAAATTGACGGGAATATATACTATTGAATTCTATTGATGAATTTTGTAATGCTGACTGGCGCTCCATAGGGTTCTCTCCATTTTCATCTGCGACAATTAATTCAACGGTCGTTGAATGATATACACGAAGAATTTTTGTGACAGGATTGTATTGAAATGGATAAACAGTAATTGTTTGAGCTCTGAAATTCCTTAAAATGTAGGGAGTTGCTGTTTCTGCTAATTTTCCAGGATAGAAATCATCTGTTTGGTACACATTACTAAACACTATCTCTTTATCATTCGGGTTTGTGTTACGGTCTATGGAACCTTTTGAAGGAATAATGTTTATATTTTCATAATCGATATAGTCAGTTGAAGTAACTTTCACCACCATTCCGGCTTTGTCAGGTATAATTACTGATGTGGAGAGGCTGACCAGATCGGGATGACCTTCGGCTAATAATGGTGTGCCATCTCCTACCCTTATATTATGGTAGGGTTGATTTTGAATAGTAAACTCATTCAATGAAAAACCTTCCAGCGTAAACTCAACAGTTGAAACCTGAATGTTTGATTGAATAAGATTGGTCTTTGCTGGTGCAGGGGCTGCAGATGTAATCTCAACCCATTGTGAGCCGGCAAATGAATCAAACCCTGTAGCTAATACGAAAAGGGTTATGATTAAAAATTTTAGATAAGATTCGGGCTTGCGGACAATCATGATTTTAAGATTTAAAAAAGTAATCGCAATTACTGTGCCATTCACATAAATAGCATTCATTTATACCATAATAGCCTTATTCACAGTGTGATAGAATTTATCGAAAAAAGTTGATGAAAAAAAGTAAAACACGAAATATAATGTATGTCCTTAATACAGATGACAAATGATAATAGTGGAAAGCTCAATGTACTGTTTGATAGTTTTGTTTTGACGATTGAAAAAATCAAGTGTTGTAACTGTTGTGTGTGGGGTAATAAAAAAAGCAAGCCCTGGCACTTGCTTTTAAAAAATCGCGGTTTCACATAGAACGTTCAACCAGGTCTGAACGTTATTATTTTGATTTTTGTTTGTTTATTAAAAAAAGCAAGTCCTGGAACTTGCTTTTCACCCTATCAATGTAACCCTTTCCTACGCGAGTTTCCGCGCCTTTCCTTACCAGGATAGAAAATTCGTTATGAAACATTTATTAACCCAAAATTTACTTTATGTCAAAAAATCAGCATCGTAATTGTTAGCTGGAAAAACCTGAGTGTAATAACTTCTCAGATCAGGTAATACATCATTGTCGTTTGAAATTTGAATGTATCTTTGAAGTTTTTTCCTCTTAATGAAGGTGATCATATCGTCTGCTTTCATCTTTTTATCTTTTGGCACTATGAGGTCAACTATTATGCCAAAAATTTTTCAATTATTCAAAATCTTTGAAATGCATTGAAAGCCAACCTGATAAAATAGTTTAGTATAAAAAATAGTTTGAATCAGAAACATGAAGAAAACATGAAAAAGAGTAAAAAGCACGAAATGACATGAAAAATTGAAAAATGAGAACTTTTTTATTTTTTATTTTGTTTTTCGTTTATTTGAAATATCTTTGCCCGAATGAAAAAATGTTAGTATATTTATAGCATAATAATTACTGATTGCAGAGAGCTGCATGAAAATGAATAACAGAGAGTGAAAAATTATGGAATATTTAAAAGACAAAAGCAATGCAGAATTACTTGAACTGATAAAAAAGCTACAAGTAGACTTTGAGCTGCAAAAGAAAAATGAACTTCAAAAAAGTGCAGAACAATTTAAACGATTATTTAATGCGATTCCAGATGCTATATTCATTACACGTATTGGTGGCGAAAACCCCGGACAGATTCTTGACGTGAATATTTCGGCAGAAAGGCAAACAGGCTACGATAGAGATGAATTACTGGAGATGAATATCATAGAAGATTTGTCAACTGACCCGTTTAATAAGGCAACGTTATATGAAAGAGAGGAGAAATTAGAAGACCATGATAGTATTCGATTTACTGAGAAAAAAAGGCGAAAAGACAGTTCCGAATACTGGACTGATGTGTTAACTATCATGATCAATTTTAATAATGAAAATGCTGCCTTGTCCGTAAACAGAGACATCACCAGGCAAAAAGAAACAGAAATAGCGCTTAAGGAGAACGAGGAAAAACTTCGAAATATTTTTGAAAATAGTACTAATTTATTCTATTCGCACACACCCGATCATATTTTAACATATATAAGTCCTAAGGTAAAAGATATTCTTGGGTACACTCCTGAGGAAGCGAAAATCAGATGGAGCGAACTTGCTTCAGAAAATCCCATAAATGAGAAAGGTTTTGCACTGACCGTCAAGGCTATTGAATCAGGGCAAGCTCAACCTTCTTATGAGCTTGAACTGTTGCATAAAAGTGGGAGAAAAGTTTTTGTTGAAATCAGGGAAGCACCTGTTGTTGAAAATGGGGTAACTACCAGCATTGTTGGTGCTCTAACCGACATCACCGAGCGTAAAAATGTAGAAGAAGCAATCCGGAAAAGCGAAGAGAAATATCGTGTGCTTGCAGATAATTCAATAGATGTGATCTGGCAAATGGATTTGAAATTAGCTTTTACTTATGTTAGCCCATCAGTAAAAAACATGGTGGGATACACCGTTGATGAGTGGATTGGAACCCGGTTGTCTCAGCATGCCAGCAGAAAAAATTTTATTAAGATGGCAAAAAATGCACTTTTTGCAATTAAACAATACAAAGAGTTTAAGCAAATCTCATTTGATGCGGTAATGTTGCGTAAAGATGAAACTGAAATTCCGGTTGAAATCACTGGAAGATTGCTGTTAAATAAGAAAGGGTTACCAATTGGATTACAGGGAACAACGCGTGACATCACCGAGCGCAAGCAGGCTGAAGAGGAACTGAAAAAATATCAGGAACATCTCGAAGACCTGGTTAAGGATCGCACTGCTGAACTCGAAGAAAAAAATGCGAAACTGGAACATTTTAATAAACTTTTTGTTGGGAGGGAATTCAGAATAAAGGAACTTAGAGATAGGGTTAAGGAGCTGGAGGGAAAGATATCAGATATATGATACCAGATACCAGATATCTGATATAAGTTGAATTTTTTTTCTTATATTTGAGATTGATTAGTTACTGTGATTTGTAAGTAGAGCGATTACTAGACTGGATAACTGAAAAAATTTACAACTTGAGAACAGAACCCAAAGATATTGAAGCTGGTTTTTGGAAGAAGTTTTAAACATTGATCGTTATGATCAAAATGATATATAAAGAATGAAATTATAGAAATTCAATAATCACAAAAAAGTATTCACCCTGAAATTTTAAGGAGAAAAAAAATGGACAAACCCAAAAAAGTAGAAAATCAAAAAGTAGCCATCGCCCGAAAAAAAATAGGCGGAGAAATTCCTATTGTTGTTAATGAGCTTACGGATAAATGCCTTTATACCGGATTCTTCGGAACGTTAGACTCCGGCAGAATGAAGGCCATTACTGACAAAATATTAAACATGCTGGGCGCAACCGGCATTGAAATGGTTGTAATTGACCTTGGCAACATTGATATTATTGATTCTGCGGTAGCATCACATCTAGTCAGGTTGGGAGAAACTTTAACTCTTATTGGGGTGGAAACTATTTTTTGTGGCATTATGCCGCCGGTTGCCCAGATAATGATTACTGCCGGTATTGAAATGAGAGGATTTAAAATAAGCAGGGACCTTAAATCAGCTATTAAACTTGTGTTCGAGATACAGGGAATTAAACTTGTGAAAATCGAGCCTGAATTGGTGTAAATGGCCTGATCTGGTTTAAAATTACTATCCGCCTGTAGTCGGACGCGGTGCTAATTGATATTTTCGATTTTTATTTTTAAGTGATTGGCAAACCAATAACCAATAACCAATGACCATCAATTTCAGTAATGAAGCTGATACCGTTGAAATAAGAGACATGGCTTCCGAAATTGCTTCCGGCATGGGCTTTGATACAACGGGCTGTGCTGAAACAGCTCTTGCCGTATCAGAGATTGTTGGAAACGCTGTAAGATATGCCGGCAAGGGGAATGTAATTATACGATTATCCGCCAATAAAAAATGCCTGGAAATAATTGTTCAGGATAATGGCCCGGGTATTAAAAGCATAAAAAAAGCGATACAGGAAGGGTATTCAAGCATGCCTCCCAGTTTAGGCATAGGCTTAAACGCAGCGAGAAGAGCAGTGGATGAATTCTCCATAATATCAAAAAATGGACGCGGAACAAAAGTATTCATGAAAAAATACCTGCCCATTCCCGAAGAAGAAATTGAATATGGAATACTCTCTTTGAATGACGAACGTTACCCGTTTAATGGCGATGCCTGGGTTATAAAAGAATTCGAAGGAGATAAGGTCCTTCTATCTGTAATCGATGGCACCGGGAATGGATTCAATGCATACAAAGCCGCCAATTTTGTGAAAGAAATAATTGAAGAGAATTATAAATCGGGGCTGACGACTATTGCGACCAGATGCCATAAAAAAATGAGAAAGAGATTTGACCCTTCTTTAGTGAGGAATTGTGTAATGGGGCTCCTGCTATTGAAACCACGCTCTTTAGAATATGTGGGAGTGGGCGACACCAGTATCGATGTAATGGGGACGCCTGAAAAAATATATCTTCCGAGTCAAAAAGGAATGGTGGGAGATATCAGGCTGCCTAATTTAAAATTGCAAAGATACCGCTGTGCCCGTAACATTATTTTAATTATCTGTTCCGACGGAATAAGTCCACGCTTTACGGAGGATGAATTGCCATTGGATCAACATGCACAGCAAGTTGCTAATTATATTATGGAGAACTATCGTTTAGAATATGGAGATGCTACGGTTCTCGTTGCTAAAAGGAAAAGGTAAATATTATGAGAATAACCGACCATGAACAGGAAAAAACCCTTTTTGAAGTAAAGGAGTTTTTGATATCAATCATTGGCAATGCACCGTACGGAATCCTTGCTTTCGATTTGGAGGGGGATGTTGTTATGGCTAATACGCTTGCTATTAAATATCTTGGGAAAAGAATGTCTGTTAATAGTGCCGTGGGGAAAAACATCCTGGATATAACAAAGCATATACCTACACTCACAAAGGTAATTAATACAGCTAAGAGAAAAGGAAGAGAACCCTTTGACCTGCCCCCGGTTCAGATAAATAATGAATTCATTTTAATAAAAGGGCGATTGATTTCAACCGGCACTATTCTCGTTTTAGAAAATATAAGCATTCAGAAAAAAGCGGAAGCCGAATTGGCGAAGCGAACCAGTGAATTGTCAAATGCAAACATCCAATTGCAGAAATCAGACCGCATGAAATCTGTTTTCCTTGCTAATATGAGTCATGAATTAAGGACACCGTTAAATTCTATAATCGGGTTCACAGGAATGGCCCTGATGGGTATTCCTGGAGATCTTAATGCGGAGCAAAAAAAACAACTCACAATGGTAAAGAATAGTGCCCATCATCTTCTAAACCTGATTAATGATATTCTGGATATTTCGAAAATAGAGTCGGGTAAGACAGAGGTTTTTCCGGAAGAATTTTTTATTAATGATGTGATACAAGAAGTTATTAATACAGTCACTCCCCTGGTGAATGAGAAAGAAATAGAGTTAATAGAAGAAATCGCGGAGAAAATACTCATCCTAAGTGACAGAAAATTTGTAAAACAAATTTTAATGAACCTGGTCGGTAACGCTGTTAAGTTCACTGATCGGGGGAGTGTGAAAATTGAGTCCGGAGTATCAAAGAACAAACATTTAGTGGTGCGTGTAATTGATACCGGGCAAGGGATCAGGAAGGAAGATGTTGGTAAGCTGTTTGAGATGTTTAAACAGGTTGATATGTCTACTTCAAAAAAGCATGAAGGAACCGGATTAGGCTTATACTTATCTATGAAATTGGCCACTCAGTTAGGCGGAAATATAACAATTAAAAGTGAATACGGCAAGGGTAGTGAATTTACAGTTAATTTACCATTAAAATATAGGAGACAAAACAGATGAAAAAGATACTTATTATTGAGGACAATGAAAAAAACCGTTATCTGATGAAATTCCTGCTGGAGCATAATGGATACCGGGTTATTGAAGCCAGAGACGGTGTTGAAGGCGTAAAATTGGCGGCTATTGAGAAACCGAATCTAATATTAATGGATATTCAATTACCGTTGCTTGACGGCTATAAAGCGACAAAACAAATCAAAGCAAACAAAGAACTAAGCAATATCCCTGTCATTGCCGTAACTTCTTTTGCTATGATTGGTGATAAAGAAAAATCACTGAAAGCAGGGTGTAGTGGTTATATCGAAAAACCCATTGATCCTGAAACATTTTTAACGGAAATGGAAAAATTTTTATAAAGATAAGGGGTATAAAATGAAAATACTAATAGTTGACGACAAAAAAGAAAACCGGTACTATCTGGAGAGTTTATTAAAAGGCTTTGGATACGAAGTTATCTCTGCTGAAAATGGTAAAGACGCATTAGAAAAGCTCCGCAGCGATAGTTTCAATTTGACCATCTCCGATATCTTAATGCCAGAAATGGATGGGTATCAACTTCTTAGAAATGTACAAGACGATCATAACTTAAGGGATATGCCCTTTGTTTTTTACACTGGTACCTATACCGAGGATAAAGATAAAGAGGTCGGTTTAAAACTCGGCGCCAGTGAATACATTCAAAAGCCCATAAATCCCGAAGAGTTTATTAAGATCATACAAGGTATAATCAAAGATTACGAATCAGGTAAGTTAAAGCCAAAAATTCCGGCAAAAGAGGAAAAAGAAGAAGTCTTAAAACTCTATAGTGAGCAATTAGTACTGAAGCTTGAGCAAAAGACGTTGGACCTGGAAAGCGAGATCACCAAGAGAAAGCAGACAGAGGAGGAATTGATAAAATACCGCGAACACCTTGAAGAGCTTGTAAAGGAGAGAACTCAAAAGCTTGAAGAACAAAATAAAGAACTCGAGCGCCTGAATAAATTGTTTGTCAACAGGGAATTCAGGATAAAGGAGCTTAGGGATAAGGTTAAGGAGTTAGAAAATAAGATATCAGATATCTGATATCTGGTATCATATATATGATATAAATTGATAGTTCAAAGTTTAAGGTTAAGCCCACTCCGAAAAAG
>JAUXII010000091.1 GCA_030621075.1 Lentimicrobiaceae bacterium | reverse complement strand
GCCATATTCATGCTTATTATCGCGACAATCAATTTCATGAACTTATCAACAGCAATTGCCGGAAAAAGGGCCAGGGAAATAGGCATGAAGAAAGTTGTTGGGGCAACCCGTCGCCAATTAGCCGTACAGTTTATAACAGAATCTGTTATTGTAAGCATTCTGGGATTATTGATTGCTTTAGCTTTGGTTGAGTTCATCATACCTTATTTTAATGATTTCACCGGGAAAAACATATCTTCAAATTATTACCTTGAGCCGGTAAAAATGCTTCTGTTGCTTGCTATTGCATTTGCTACGGGGATACTATCCGGGATATATCCTGCATTTTATCTTTCATCGTTTAAACCCATTGCTGCTCTGAAAGGGGAGCTGGAGCAGAGCCGGAGTGGAGTGAAAGCCAGAAAAATCCTTGTTGTTACTCAGTTTAGCATATCGATAATCCTTATGGTGACGACAATAGTTATTTTTCAACAGTTACAATTTTTTCAAAACAAGGACCTTGGTTTTACCAAAGAGAATATCATTATACTCCCGATCCAACATACACCGGTTGTTCAGCATTATGATGCTTTTAAATCGGAGCTGTTGATGTCACCTGAGATTCTTTATGTGACATCTCTTGATTATGTGGTTGGCGTATTCAGGGATTTTCATGTCAATTCGCTCCATGCCGGCATAACGCCATTGGTGTTAAGTATACCACAGAATCGGAAGAGTTTAGAATATTATTCGGCTTATATGGCCATAAGGCATGTGCCAGGTCAATTCAACAAAGCACTCGATGTAATTCATGAAGCCTGGGAGAAATTTTCACCGCAACGGCCATTTGAATACAAAGTTCATGCAGAAGAATTGGCACAGATGTACAGAGAAGAATATATTTTAAGCAAGCTTGCGGCTATATTTACTTTTTTGATCATATTTATTGCGAGCCTGGGCCTTTATGGTCTTGTTTCTTATTTGATGGATCAACGGACAAAAGAAATAGGTATCCGTATGGTTTTGGGTGCCTCTTTGTTCCGGATAATCAAACTCCTTTCTATAGAATTTAGTTTGTTAATATTAATTGCAAATATAATTGCCTGGCCGGTTGCTTTTTTGTTAATGTACTACTGGTTGCGAAATTTTGAATTTCAGGTGCCGATAAAGTTATTTGTTTTTGTAATAGCCGGCCTGATGTCATATGCCATTGCCATGACAATAACCGCGTTAAAAGTAATGTCGTCATTCAGGATGAAGCCCTCTGAAACATTGAAACACGAATAAGCTGGTGTAACTTTATACATATAAGATCGTCTAATTTTTAAAACGGATTAATAATGATAAAAACTGAGAACCTTACAAAAATCTTCAGAACAGATGAGGTAGAAACTACTGCTCTTAATAAGATTTCTTTCAGCGTGCAACCGGGAGAGTTTATTGCTATTATGGGCCCTTCTGGATGTGGGAAATCTACCCTTCTTAATATTCTTGGCCTATTAGATAATCACACAGCCGGAGAATATTATTTTCTTGACCAGGAAGTGTCGAAGTTTTCAGAAAAACAAAAGGCGAGACTGAGAAAAGAGAATATTGGTTTTGTTTTTCAGAATTTCAACCTTATCGACGAGCTCACTGTTTTTGAGAATATTGAATTGCCGTTGATTTATTTGGGCTATGGCTCAAGAGAAAGGAAGAGAAGGGTAGAGAATGTGTTAGAGCAAATGCAAATTACACACCGAAAAAAACATTTTCCTGTGCAACTATCCGGTGGCCAGCAACAAAGAGTGGCTGTAGCCAGGGCTATAGTCGCCGAGCCTAAACTTATTTTAGCTGATGAGCCAACGGGTAATCTCGACTCTGCTCATGGTGAAGAGGTGATGAACCTGATAGAAGAATTGCATAAAAATGGTACTACGGTGATTATCGTCACCCACTCTCAAAGAGATGCCGAATACAGTCAACGAATCGTAAGGTTGTTTGACGGCCAGATTATAACAGAAAACATCAAAGAACATATCCTATAAAATTATGTTTTGGAATTATTGCAAAGCCACATTGCGTATTATCCACAGGGATAAATTTTATGCTGCAATCAATATAATTGGTTTAACGGTCGGACTGGCTGCCTTTATTTTCATTTTGCTGTTTGTTAAAGATGAATTAACATTTGACAGGTATAATGAAAAGCATAGCCGGATTCACCGCATTGAAGCAGATTTTCATATTGGCGGAAAACATGAAAAATTTGCCATCGTCCCTATACCAATGGGACCGGCATTTAAACTTGAGTTTCCTGAAGTTGAAACATTTGTGCGTTTGTATAACGCAGGGAATACCCATATTCGTTACCAGGAGAAGGAATCATATGAAGAGGAATTCTATTTTGCCGACTCAACTATATTCGATCTGTTTACACATAAGTTTATTCTTGGCTCAGCTGAAAATGCACTTACTGAACCGTTTACAATTGTTATTACTGAAAGGATAGCGAGAAAATATTTTGGTGACAGCAATCCCATGGGTGAAATGATGAATACAGGCAGTGGCAACAGTTATAAGATCACTGCTGTTATCGAAAATATGCCCCTTAATTCTCATTTATCGTACGATGCACTTCTTTCTGCTGCTACAACGGCTCATGAAGCAGGCGTTGAGGAATTTAACAGCATGGAACCAGTACGTTTCTGGAATATTGGCGTTTATACCTATATTTTGCTTCATGAGAATTCAAGTATGCAAAGTATTTATGACAAGTTCCCGGTCTTTTATGATAAGTACATGAAAGAGATAGGCGATACGTTTAATGCCTCTTTCGATTTGTTATCAACTCCACTTTGTGAAACGCATTTTTCGTCAGAACTTGGGGCTGACAGGCCCTCCGGCAATATGTCGTATGTTTATATTTTCTCGGCAGTTGCTCTGTTTATTATTCTGATTGCAGCAATAAATTATATGAATATGGCTACTGCGAGGTCAGCGAGGCGATCGAGGGAAGTTGGAATGCGCAAAGTTGTTGGTGCCAATCGTTCGCAGCTAATCACTCAGTTTCTTAGTGAATCTACGCTGATGTCACTCCTTGCAATGGTCCTTGCAATAGTTTTGGTCTATATTTTATTGCCTGATTTTAATAGTCTTTCAGGGAAATTATTGAGTTTTGGCCTGTTATCTCAACCGGAAATACTCATTGTTTTATTAGGGATTGCAATTATTGTTGGTTTTGTTTCAGGAAGTTATCCTGCCTTTTATTTGTCTTCATTTCAACCGGTCAATGCTATTAGGGGATCAACTGCAAGAGGGAGTGGCAGGTCGAAGGGTTCGTTAAGAAGAACATTGGTTGTTATTCAGTTTTTTATTGCCATAGTTTTGATCATTGCTACCATCGTTGTAAAAAGTCAACTGGATTATTTGAAGAATAATGACCTGGGATTCCGAAAAGAGAATGTTGTAGTTCTTGAATTGCAGGATAGTACCTTCAGAAGCAAAGTAGAACCGTTTAAAGAAGAATTGCTGAAAAATCCAACTGTTATAGGTGTAACTAATTCAACCGGAGTGCCCGGAAGGATAAATTGGTTACAGGTTATGTATGTAGAAGGAGAAGAAGGCATGAAAGAAAATGCATTGATCCTTGCTCAAACCGATTATGATTTTATTGATGTGATGGGAATGGAAACTATGCAGGGGAGAAACTTTGATAAGAATATGGGTACTGATCAGGAAGAGGCTGTAATAATCAATGAAGCAGGTGTTAAAGAGCTTGGATGGATGGACAATCCAATCGGGAAAAAGATACATTACGGGTTCGATCTTGATGGTACAGGAGGAAGAATGTTGAAAGTAATTGGTGTTGTAAAGGATTTTAATTTTAGCTCACTCCATAACCGGATTGAACCAATCATACTTTTTATAAGTGATGTTCCTCGATTTTTCTTGTCAATTCGCATTAAAGAGGGAAACAGGAGGGCTACGGTGGATTTTATTGAAGAGAAATGGAATGATTTTGGAGCTAAACGTCCCTTTGACCATATATTCCTTGATCAAAGCCTGGATGAGATGTATCAAGCTGAAGAAAAATTGGGTATTATCTTCAGAATAGCTACCATATTAACTATTTTTATTGCGCTACTTGGCTTGCTGGGCTTATCTTCTTTTATTGCAGAACAACGGACAAAAGAAATAGGAATTCGTAAGATACTTGGTGCTTCAACGGGTCACGTAGTTTGGTTATTATTCAAAGAATTTATTACCCTCATTATACTCGCATTTATTATTGCAGTCCCTTTTTCATGGTGGAGGTTAGACATATGGATCAATGATACGTTTATTTACCATGATACAATAAAATGGGTTTCGTTTGCTATAGCAGGGACTTTGGCTCTTGCAATTGGAATAATTACAATCAGCTTTCATGTCCTTAGGGTTGCTTCAGCTAACCCGGTGGATTCAATTAAGTATGAATGACCATCTTTTACGGATCAAAATAGAACCCGATGGTTAACATATTTTTAAGTTGAACTGTCTTCATCATTTTTTCATCATATTTTATTCTTGTTTCAACGCTGGTTTTAAAATGATTGTTGGTTTTGTAAGTCACGGTGTTATTAATATCCACATCGCAAGGCATATTGAAATTTTTGAAGGCTTTAATGTCACATTTCAAAAAAATGTTGTCCGTTATTTTTTTATCAACCAACACATGTGTACTTAACCCATATTCAAACAGGCATTTTTGTCCTCTCTTTACGCCATAGTATAATTTTGTTTCGGAATTTGCGTAAACTCTTTTATCAGATATATAATTCAGTCGTACACTTGACAAGCCAATATTTATTGAGATCAGGTTTTTTTTCCGGACATTTAATCCGGTACTGAATAAACAAATCAATGGTGTTAGAAATCCAGTGGCCATTTGTTTTGATAGATTGCCGGTATCTGCCCCGTAATTAAAGGCACTAAATAGTGCTGTTTTTGCCGATGTTCTCAAACTAAAATCTATGAATTGGTTAAGAGGAAAAGAGGCATAGCAGGTATACTCGTTTAGGTCATCCTGTTTTTGAAAAATGCTGTCTGCTATATACAGAAATCCAAGTTTGTGCTCAAATCCTTGTGTAAGTATCAGGGCATTATTTCGGTTGATTTTTATGCTATAATTGAAAAAATGAAGAATAAAAAACTGCGATAAGTTTGTTGTGCCATTGGTTGTTGATTCAAAGAAATGGCTTGCTGAAAATGAATAACTTACCTTTTCTATGACAGTATAGTTGTATATGTTTTTTGACACACCATCTAAAAGGTTGTAGATATTCCCATGGCGCCTGGATATGTAAACCCGCTGTCCATTGGCCAGATGAATAATAATAAAAAACAATACGGCTCCAAGGATTAAATTAGCTCTTCTTTTTCTCCTTCTTCTCCTTTTTTTCATTCAGCCCCCACATCTCCTGCACATCACAATTTACTTTCAACACTTCAATTTTCAGCTCTTTTTTCGCCTGTAGGGCGAGTTCCCATTGTTTAACCTTTCTTCTATTTAA
>JAUXII010000017.1 GCA_030621075.1 Lentimicrobiaceae bacterium | reverse complement strand
TCACCCATATAAAAAGCAATCGTCATCCCCGCGGAGGCGGGGATCTGCTAATGAAACCTTCATCTCCGTAAACCAGCCCCTACTCCCTTAACCTTATTGCTCCAAATACCTTGTTGACGATGATTGCTGCCCGAAACTAAATCTTAGGAATCCAAAGGCAGCAGATACAGTTGGATCGTTTTGTTTGAAGTTTGTAAGCATATCCCGGGTTGCAAAACCAACCTCCCATGTTGTTTCATCATTCTTAACAGGGTAAAAAGAAACGCCAAAAGGAACATTGGCTCCAAATTTTCCACCGGTTACAACACCAAGGGATATTTGAACCCATTCAGCCGGATTAAGCCTTCCGCCAATTCCAAAAACAGTTGATTCGTAAACACCCGGGACCCTATCTCCAAGAGGAACATAAAGGTCAAGGCCAGCCTCAATTAAATCGTTAAAACGATAGCTTGCGCCACCTCTGAGATTCGTTGGAAGTTTTAATTTTGTTTCATCTACCCCAACCCACTCATTAGGGTCGTCGGGATGGTTGTCAGATTCAATTAACTGACCCTGCTCAAAAATATTATAATTATCTAAACCATCGGTGTCAATACTCCACACCCTGGTGTCGTTACCCGTGTAAACATTACCGTTCCATTTAATGCTACCAATATCATTAACCGCAAGACTGATCTTCAGATTATCATAAAGCTGGACAGTAGTCCCAATATCGATGCCAAATCCATTGCCGACTTTTTTATATCCGTCACCTTCAACTTGCGAGGGTGTTGGTTCGTCATAAGTAACATCGAATACCGGACTAAGGGCAGAGTTTCCAATCAGCTTGCCACTTTCATCCTGATAATATTGTGTCATAGCATAACCCACAAGGTATTTCAGGCCGATTCCACCATACAATATGATATTTTCGTTTTCAACAATTTTCCTGCCATACCCCAGGTTATATTCACGGTATAGAAGAAAATGCTGGTCAGTGCCTTTGTAAACAAGAGAGGCAAGTTTCGGATCTGTTGAATACCCAATAGTTTGCCCGTTTTCGTTAACAATGGAATCGAAATAGGGGTCGTTGTAACCCAAATAAAGAAAATTAGCTGCATTATTATTTAAAACGGAATTCCATACACCTCGCTCCCTGATACTGAAAGCAAAACCACCAATATCCTCATCCTGGTAGGAAAATCCAACCCATAAAATATTTCCGGAAGCAAAAATCCTGGTATCTGTAAATTTTCCTGCTGCTTGAAGTTTGCCTGCCGCATCTAATGTTATTGGATTATTGATAAGATCATTAAAGATCTCGCTTTTTGTGAGAGATTCCGAATACATTGAAGCTGCGAACTCAAAAAACCCGAGGTTCATCGAGTGTTGATTACGTGTCCAGCCAAGATTTGCAGGGTTTACCCCCAGGCATTGATAGTCGGTAAGGAATGTTGTTGAATATCCTGCCCCGGTTGCGTTAAATGAGCTGATCTCGGTCTGTGCTGAAAGAAAACCGAATAAAAAGAAAAAAACGAATAATGGTAAGAGTTTTTTCATAATACATTAATTTTATTGGTTAGTGCATCAAAGATAATAAATAATTTAGGATGGGTCAAATTTATTTTGCTATTGGAATGATAATTCCTGGATTTATATTCATTCAATTGGCGATTCATTGGGTATAAATGTAATAAATTATTATTTTAGCGGAGTGATATTATTAGATAAAAGACAAAAGAGTAAAGATAAAAGACAAAAGAGCATAGACATATGAACAATAAAAGGAATATGGTTGTTGAAAGAAAAAATGTGCATACTTTTTTTCTTTTACATCTTACATCTTACGTAACCGGGGTTTTATTTTTTGTTCTTTTTTTATACTCAGCATCACAGGTTTTTGCGCAGGAACAAGTCTTTACAGGTTCTGGAAATCCTGATTCTCTTCAGGTTGACGATCAACAGGCGGAGGTTTTATACAATAAAGCAATTGATTGGTATGAAGATGACCATCTTGATTCAGCAATTCAGGCTTTTAATAAAACGCTTCAGTTAAAACCTGATTTTTTCAAAGCGCTGTATAATCGTGGATTTATCAGGTACAAATTGGAAGACTACCCGGGTGCACTTGATGATTTTAACAAAGCTATTGCGATCAACCCCACAGCGAGAGCCTATTTTGGTCGCGGACTGACAAGATATGCCCTTGGAGCAAAAGAAGAAGCAAAAGAAGATTATAATAGTGCGATTGCATTGGAACCCAATAATCCTAAAGCTTTTTATTACCGGGGAGGAATTCATTTTGAAAGCGGAGAATATGAATTAGCCGTTGATGATTACACCCGGGCAATTATGCTTAAGAACGATTTTGCCTATGCGTATAATGACCGTGGAAGCGCCTATCAGAAGCTTAACCATCCCGAAAAGGCATTGAATGATTATTACAAAGCCACCCTTTTAAACCCGGCTCTCTATTTTGCATTTAACGATCTTGGTGGTATTAAAATGCAGCTTGGCGATTATGAAGGGGCGCTTGCTGATTTTACTGCCTCTGTAAAGGTCAAGCCCAACTATTACATTGCCTTTAATAACCGGGGTATGGCAAAATTTTTCCTTGAAGATTACGAAGCTTCTATTGAGGATTTTTCTAAAGCGCTTGAGATAAACAACAAGTACTTACCTGCTTTAAACAACAGGGGAAATGCAAAGTATAAGCTTAAAAATTATACCGGTGCTGTGATTGATTATGATGATGTGATTGCGCAAGACCCCAATAGTGTTGATACTTATCTGAACAGGGGTATCTCGAAAGAAATGCTCAGGGACGAAGAAGGGGCATGTGCCGATTGGCAAAAAGCAGCGGATCTGGGGAGTGAAAAGGCTAAAGAATATTTAAGAAGTTGTAAAAAATAACCATGAAGAGAATTCGATCCAAAACTACGGTCATTATTCTTTTTTTGTTTGCTTTTTCCTGGCAAATTGCAGGGCAGACAAATGTTTTGTTTGAAAAGGAGAATTTTCCTCCTGAACAAAAAAACGCACTCAAAGAAGCCATTAAGGAAATTAAGGCGGGAGATAAATGTTTTTATGATGACATACCGGTTTATTCCTTAGCGATTGAATATTATCTGAAAGCAAACGATTTTAATTCCAATAATGCATTGTTGAATTACAAAATTGGGAAATGCTATCTGAAGACCATTCAAAAGATTAAATCAGTTCCTTATCTGGAGAAAGCCCTCCTGCTGGATCCGAATATCCGCCCCGACATAGTCTATTTATTGGCTCAGGGATATCATCTAAATTTAAACCTGGGTAAAGCAATTGGCCGGTATAATGAATACAAAGGATCGTTATCGCCGCATGAATTGTCACAGTTAGGCGATGAGATTGATAAAAAAATATCGGAATGCAACGTAGCCAAAGAGATGATTCGCAATCCTGTTAGGCTATTTATTGATAACCTTGGGCCACAGGTGAACACTAAATTTCCTGAGTACGGACCATATATTAATGCGGATGAAACCGTACTTATGTTCACTTCCAGCAGAGACAATACAACAGGAAAAAAAACAGATCCTTTTGATCTAATGTATTTTGAGGATATTTATATTTCCAGAAAAATAGACGAAAGATGGACAAAAGCAACAAATCCCGGCAGTCCTTTAAATACTGACTCGCACGATGCAATTGTTGGGGTGTCGCCAGATGGTAAACACGCCCTGATATACAAGGGAGAGGATAATGGAGGCGATATTTATGAGTGCCGTATAAAGGAAGATGGATTATGGAAGGCGCCAAAACGCCTTCCAAAAGAGATCAATACCGATTTCCATGAAAGCTCGGCATCATTCTCCCCAGATATGAAAGGATTGTATTTTGTTAGTGATAAGCCAGGAGGGTTTGGCGGGAAGGATATTTACTTGAGTGAGTTAAGCATTAAAGGAAACAGAGATAAACTGGATTATGAGGATGCAGTTAACCTGGGGGGTGTTATTAATACCCCATATGACGAACAAGGTGTTTTTATGAATGTGGATGGTAAAACTCTTTATTTTAGTTCAACAGGCCATAATACAATGGGAGGGTATGATATTTTTAAATCAGTATTTGAGGATGGGAAGTGGTCTCTCCCGGAAAATTTGGGCTATCCGATAAATACACCGGATGATGATATTTTCTTTTCTTTTTCCCGGGATGGAAGGCATGCCTATTATTCATCGTTTGATCCGGACGGTTACGGGCATCGTGATATTTACATGATTACAATCCTTGGTCCTGAAAAACCCGTAGTATTTCAGAATGATTATGATTACCTGGCATTTTTAATGGAGCCCGTCGATGACGTTATTTTAGAGAGAAAGGTAGAAATAAAAGAAACTCAGATTGCCATTGTTAAAGGGCGGATCATGGATGCCGTTACGTTAAGCCCGCTGGGAGGGGTGATTGTTGAAATTTATGACAATGAACTTGGACGCCTTGTGGCCAGCTTTGAATCAAATACACGTACCGGAGAATATATGGTTTCGTTGCCATCAGGAAAAAATTATGGTTTTGGCATCAAAGCTAAGGAATACATGTTCCACTCTGAGAATCTGATTATCCCCCCTTCAACAATTGTACAGGAGATTTACATGGATATCATGCTGAATAAAGTAGAGGTGGGAAGTAAGATTGTTTTGAAGAATATTTTCTTTGATTTTGATAAAGCAACCTTGCGTCCCGAGTCAGCTGCAGAGCTGAACAGGCTTGCGAAAATGCTTAATGACATTCCAACCTTGAAGATCGAAATATCGGGACATACAGACAATGTTGGTTCTGACTTATATAATCAGCAGTTATCAGAAGCAAGGGCAAAAGCCGTTGTTGAATATTTAACCGATAAAGGTATTTTTGTAGGTAGAATGGCTTATGTTGGTTATGGCGAAACCCAGCCAATTGCGTCAAACGATTCGGAAGATGGCCGTCAAACGAACAGACGGACTGAGTTTAAGGTATTAAGTAAATAGTATATACATTCCTGCTTTTTTAACAGGTATTGTTTTTTGAGTTAAACCAAATAGAGCATTTATGGTAAGCCGACACATAGGGAAAATTATTCTGTCGCCTGCTTTTTTATTGCTAATTGTTATTTTATCAACTTGTTCTTCTCCTGCTTCAAAGGAAAAGCAGAAAGCAGAGGCCTTCAAAGGAGAAGAACATAGCCTGCTGGCTGAGATCAGGGAAAGAGGTAAACTAATAGCCACTACCGATTATAATTCCACTAGTTATTTTGTATATCGCGGAACGCCAATGGGTTATCAGTATGAGTTATTGAAATCGTTCGCCAACTACCTGGACGTAAAACTCGAGATAAATGTAAATAATGATCTGGAACAGGCCTTTAATTGTTTATCCAACGGGGGATGCGATCTAATAGCTTCTGACCTGACTATTACAAAAGAAAGGAGTGAGTTTATTGATTTTACCAACCCGATTGGCCAGACGAAACAGGTTTTAATTCAGCGCAAACCTGCTAACTGGCGCAAAATGAAAACCTGGGATGAGGTAGAATCTTATTTGATCAGAAACCAGCTCGACCTGGCAGGCAAGACCATCCATGTACAAAAAAACTCCTCTTTCATTGAGCGGCTTAAAAATCTGGAAGATGAGATTGGTGATACAATATACATTATTGAGGATCCGCATAGAATTGCTGAGCAATTGATACGTCAGGTAGCAATGGGTGAAATTGATTACACGATCAGTGATGAAAATGTCGCCCTTGTAAATCAGAAATATTATTCGGATATTGACATTGCCACACCGGTGAGCTTTCCGCAACATCTTGCCTGGGCTGTTGGAAAGGAATCGGATATGTTGCTCAATGAAGTTAATTTATGGATTGAAGAATTTAAGCGGTCGGCCGAATCAAGGTTTATTTATAACAAATACTTCAAGAACCCCCGATCAGTTAAAATCACACAGAGTGAATACCATTCCGTTACCGGAGGGAAGATATCTATGTATGACGATATTATTAAGGAACAAAGCATTAAATTAAACTGGGACTGGAGGTTATTGGCATCATTGGTCTATCAGGAATCAGGATTTAATCCGGATGTAAGATCCTGGGTGGGTGCTTTTGGATTAATGCAGCTGATGCCGCGTACAGCCGAGAAATATGGTGTTGATAGTCTTTCGCCGCCTGACGAGAATATTATTGCCGGTGTTAAATTTTTAAGATGGCTTGATAACCAGTTTGAAGATCTCGTTGAAGATGATCAGGAAAGAATAAAATTTGTTATGGCCTCATATAATGTTGGAGTTGCTCATGTTTTTGATGCTATGAGACTGGCAGAGAAATATGACAAAGATCCTACAAAGTGGAATGGTAATGTTGATTACTATTTACGAAACAAATCTGATCCTAAATACTACAATGATCCGGTTGTTTATTATGGTTATGCCCGCGGAGAAGAGCCATATAATTTTGTCAACGAGATCATTGAGAGGTATGATCATTATAGGAATGTAATTAATTAATATCATCGCCAGTCCTCAAAAGAACAGTAGAACCTTCCAACCCATTACCCATTAAATCATTATCGCATTATCCCATTACCCCATTAACCGAATCATATTACACATTTCCGTAACAACCTCCGGCACAGGGGAGTATTCAAAATCCAGGTAATCCTTTATTTTGTTTCCATTGAAATGATATTGACTGATTGCATTCCGGGCCATTGATTTTGTTATAATAGGTTCGTTTCCTGATAGAAAGCTACGAATTTTTTCTGCTCGCCAGCCTACCTCAAGTATAAACGAAGGGATGCGGATGTGTGGTTTTTTTTTGTGGAAGCTTTTGGCAATCATTGAAAAAAGTTCTTTATATGATAGATTTTCGGCTGACAAAATAAACTGTTCGTTTTTGATATCATGCTCCATTAAGCCAATCATGGCGCGCGAAACATCCTTAACGCCAATATATCCATTTATACCTGTTGTATAAAAGGCTGAATTTTTATAGATGTTGTGTATTAACCGGCCTGACTGACCGGCAGGATTGGTTCTGCCCAGAATTACTGATGGATTAACAATTACAGCCTTCAGCCCTTCAGCAATTCCCCTCCAAACTTCCAGTTCTGACTCATATTTGCTAATCCGGTATGCTGAATTTTTGTTTGATGGCACCCATACTGTTTTTTCATCAATAAATTTCCCCTCAGGGTTATTCCCCACAGCAGCTATCGAACTGACATGGCAAAGTTTCCGAATGTTTTTTACAAGTGCTGCATTAACAACATTAGCTGTTCCCTCAATGTTGTTTTTTATAATGGACCTTCTTTCACGTGGAATCAAGGAGACAGTTGCAGCGCAATGATAAACATCTGTTACGCCACGCATCGCCTCTTCCAGGGAAAAAACATCAAGGATATCACCATTTACCCATTCGATTTTTTGAAAAAGTGTATGGTCATCGGAAAGAAATTCAAACACATTCCTAACCCACTGCAGGTTGCTACTTTGGCGTTTAATCGCCCTAACAGGGTAGTTTTTACGAATGAGGTCATAAAGGAGATAGGATCCTACAAATCCCGTTCCGCCTGTAACAAGTATCATGAAGCAAAGTTAGTAAATTATGCTGTCAGTTGACGGCGGAGCAAAGCGACGTTTGCCTTAGTATTGAAAGTTGAAAGGTCAAGGCTGAGCGTAGCGAAGTCCGCCTGGCGGATCATTTCATATGCTCTTCCAAAAACAGCTCCATAGCCTCATAAAAGTCAAATTGGTTTTCTTCATTCCTGAAGCCATGACCTTCATTGTCTTTCACCATATACTCTACCTCTATGCCTCTTTTTTTCAACGCTTCAACCATCTGGTCAGACTCAATTTTATTTACCCTGGGGTCGTTAGCTCCCTGGGCAATAAATAACGGAGCGATGATATTATCTGCATGGAATACAGGTGATATCTCTCTGAGAAGTATACTGTCTTTAACAGGGTCGCCTACCATTTCGTATAACATCTCGCGCATTGGCTCCCAGTAAGGAGGAATGTTTTCGAGAATGGTAAAAATATTTGAAACGCCAACATAGTCAACACCACAGCAGTAAAGACCGGGAGTAAAAGCTAATCCGGCTAGGGTAGCATAGCCTCCGAAGCTGGCGCCATAAACAGCTACACGGCCTTTGTCGGCAATGCCCTCTTCTATCAGCCAATTAACACCATCGGTGAGGTCATTTTGCATCTCTTTTCCCCATCGTTTATATCCTGCTTCAAGAAATTCTCTTCCATATCCGGTTGATCCCCTGAAATTTATTTGCAGGATACTATATCCTCTGTTTGCCAAAAACTGAATCTCCGGATTAAAGCCCCAGGCGTCTCTGGCACTCGGACCGCCATGAGGATTTAACACCACAGGAAGACCCCGGGCATCTTCCATAGTATAACCTCTTGGCAAGGTAATATAACCATGAACGGTTAAGCCATCACGCGACTGAAATTGCAAAGGATACATTTCTGCCATATCTTCCTCTTTCAACCAGGGACAAACCTTATGAATATAGGTTAACTCTTCTCTCTTCACATCGTAAAGGTAATAGGTTACCCTTGATCTGTCGCTGGTGGTACCAACAATGTATTTATCTTCTTCTTTGTTGGAGTCATAAATGCCGATGTCGTATTTCCCCTCTCCAAGCTCTTTGTCAAGCTTCTCAATCAATGTTTTAAACTCTTCATCAAAATAGTGCCTTTGCGACTTCCAGGAGGTATAATAAGCAGCTTGAAGGACTTTTCTTTTTTTACTGAAACTGGCCCGTCTTATATCATATTCCGGGTTTTCATACAATGTCCGTATCTCTTTACCATTTGCAATATCAAACTCAACAAAAGCCGTTTTGTCTCTCCCAAGATTTGAAACAGCATACACGTTTTTGTTATCAAAAGTAAAAAACAGGGGACTGGCTGTCTCTTTAAAATTAGTGGTCAATACAATCCTGAAATCATCTTCTTCGGTATCACGATACATCAGGTTCTGATTTACGCCATCAGAAGCAATCGCTACCCGCAGTTTGCCATCATGATCGGTCATCCAACCCATAATATTGCCTGGGTTCTCAGCTATCATGGTCATTTCGCCACTACTGATATTTAATCGATAAGGATCAAATACCCGCTTATCCCTCTTGTTCAACCCAATAATTACTTCATCGGGAATTTCCTCAAGATCATCAA
>JAUXII010000065.1 GCA_030621075.1 Lentimicrobiaceae bacterium | reverse complement strand
GAGAGGATTTCTGAAGACCAGGAAATTCTTTCGGATGGATGGACAATACCCACAGGAAATTTCGTGGGATCAGCAGATTTTAAGGATAATGGAAATATCCAGCATGTAGGAAGTTGTATGTGGCAGGGCATGAGCGATGTCTTTGCTTGTGGTGATAACGTCTGGTGTTCGTTTGCAGATGGACCCTGGCATATTGATATATCTGATATATCAAATCCCGTGTTTCTTTCCAGGGTTTATACTCCCTTTTACACGTTGAAACAAGGACAGATTATGGGTTCTAATGATATACTGGTAGAAGGGGATTACGCTTATATTGGTGACCATGAAGGAGTAAGAATTGTCAATATAAATAATATGGAACTCATTTCCACATACTCATTGAGAAGAGCACATACTTTATATCTCAGAAATAATAATCTCTATGTTTGTGATGGAACCGGCTTTTGGGTATTGGATGTATCCGATCCCGCAGCACCGGATTCCATTGGTTTTTATGAGAAACCAGCTGCTGTTGGTCTCGATATAGTGGGCGATTATGCTTATATCTCATCTACATCTGGCATGATCCTTACTATCCTCGATATCTTTAATCCTGAAAACCCCACTTTTGTTTCAGAACTTGAAATCATTGGTGTCTGTCCTTGTGGAAACCAAATTATTGTAGAAAACGGATATGCTTATATAGCTGGTGGAGCTGGTGGATGTCATATCATTGATGTAAGTGATCCCGTGAATCCGCTCTTTAAGTTATCTATCGATTTTGACGGATCGGTCACGCGTATAGCAACAATAAATCCTCAATATTTTGTTATATCAGTGTCAACTCCTTCTTCTATTGAAGTCATAGATGTGTCTGATCCTGATAATCCTTTTGTAGCAGCAAGCTATGGAGGAAGTGGTAATCTATTTGTGGATGGAGACAGACTGTTTGAAGTAAGCTCCAATTCTATAAAAATACAGGATATACAAGATCCATTGAACTTTGTACTTGAAGGAAGCATTAATGTGGAAGCTTATTATTCGCGTGGAATACAGGTCTCAGGTAATTTTGCTTACATAGTAGATATGGGAGATTGGTTTAATAGTGGTCTTAATATTGTTGATATAAGTGATCCGTATAATCCTTTTCCCAGAGGAAATTATTCTATAGGATATCCCAGTTTCTGCACTATACTTGCTGTAAAAGATGACCATGCATATATTCCGGATATGATGAATGAACTCCTTGTGATCGTGGATATTAGCGATCCTGATCTGCCAGTGTATGCCGGAGAATATGCAGCAGATGTAGAGGACTTATTTACCGGTGAACCATATACATATCTTGTGGTGGGCAATACTCTTCAGATAACGGATCTGCAGGTTCCCTCAAATCCGGCATTAATAAGTTTTATCACGCTCGGTACAGAAAATGGCAGTAAAATATATGTAGATAACGGATACGCCTTTGTTGGAGATTCCGGAGGTGAAGTATGGATAGTGGATGTAAATGAAAGTATAAATCCCCAAATTGTTACATCTTTTACTGCTGCCGGAGAAGTAACAGGTATTTTTGCGGTAGAAGACTTACTTTATGTTGTTTCTCAGGAACAACTTCAAATAGTTGACATCAGTGTTATCAATGCCCCCCAGATTATCGGATCATATTTTGATGATGATCTCTCCAGTTATTCAAATATCCATGTTCATGGAGATTATGCTTATATTGAAAACCTGATAGGCGGTTTCCTGAAAATAGATGTGAGCAATCCCAATGCTCCTTTTCGTGATGAATTTTTTCAAACTGCGGGTTGGTGCAGAGGTTTAGCATATACAAACGATTACCTTTATGTCTCTACAGATTGCTCTTTTCAAATCCTCAATAATGAAACTGTTGGAATTGATGATGATTTTAATTCTACTTGTAATGAAACGGAGTGTAAACTTTCAAATTTCCCAAATCCGTTCAATCAAACAACAACGATTTCTTTTTCAACCACAGGGATCACGGAGAACACAGAGTTGACGATATATAATCTGAAAGGGCAAAAAGTTAAATCCCTAATAGATCAAAATATGGAAGCAGGTCAGCATTCTGTAATTTGGGATGGTAAAGATAATTCCGGCAATGCTGTTAAGCCGGGAGTTTATTTTTATCACCTGAAAGTTGGGAATGATTTTTCCGAAACGAAAAGGATATTATTTTTAAAATAGAAGACAATGTTAGCCGGTGTTTTTAACCGCTAACATGGATGAAAATCTCACATGCGAACAGAGGGTAAATCTGTATCTGAGTTGTTTATCTGTTTCCATATCTGTTAATACCAGGAGTGGGGGTTTGTACCAATAATAATTTTAATCTTTTTTCACATTATTTAAATTAAAATTGTATATTTACTAAAAAAAATGAAAGCACTTTCTGTACAATTTTCGCCACTTTTTCTGATCATATTTGTGATATTTCAACTCTCTTTATCAGGCCAGGTTGTAATTAATGAATACTCTGTTTCGAATTTAAGTACAATTACCGATAATTATGGTAAATATGAGGATTGGATTGAATTATATAATTCAGGTAGTAATGCTGTTGATATCAGTGGTTATTTTTTAAGTGATAAATCCTCGAATTCCACTAAATGGCAATTCCCTGACGGTATTACAATTCAGGCAGGTGAATTTATTACGATTTGGACTTCGGGAAGAAATGAGGTTTCGGGTGGGCACTACCATACAAATTTTATGTTAACACAAACAAAAGATAATCCTGAATACATCATACTTTCAAGCCCTGATAGTGTTATTCTGCAACAATACCAGCTTCAGATTACACAAAATGGCCATTCAAGAGGACGATCTTCAAATGGTGCTATTGACTGGAGTATTTTTACTAACCCAACTCCCGGAAACTCAAATAACACTTCTATTCCATATTCAGCTTATACTGCGAAGCCGGACATGAGCATGGATGCAGGATTTTATACAGGATCTATAACAGTGGAAATTACCACAAACGAACCGAACTCCGAAATCCATTATACAACCAATGGTTCTGAACCAACTTCTTCTTCTCCCGTTTATTCCGGCCCAATTAATATTACTTCAACCACAATTGTAAATGCACGAACCATCAGCAACAATAATAATATTTTAGATGGCCTGATAGAATTCAACACCTATTTTATTGATGTTACTCATCAATTGGCAGTTATGTCAACTTCAGCCGCACAGTTGGAAAATCTCTTAAACGGAAATCAGTTTTTAATGCCATTTGGTACTTTTGAATATTTTAACAAACAAGGTGAACGAACAACTTTTGGTTATGGCGAATTTAATAAGCATGGCCAGGATTCGTGGGTCCACGACCAGCGTAGCATCGACTATATCACCCGTGATGAATGTGGCTATAACTATGCTATAAGAGAAAATCTTATTCCATTAACTGACAGGGATGAATATCAAAGGATAATTATTAGAGCCGCCGGTGATGACAATTATCCCGGTATTGATTCAAGCGCTCTTTTAAGAGATTATTTTGTGCAAAATACAGCAGAAATGGGAGGAATGAACCTTGATGTACGCAAAGGAGAAAAAGGCCTTCTTTATGTTAATGGAATATTCTGGGGATTATATGGTTTCCGCGAGAAAGTGAGTGACCATGACTTTACTAAGTATTATTACGAGCAGGGCAAATACGATATTTATTATCTTATGCTTTGGGGTTCGTCCTGGGCCGAATATGGTGGACAGGCTGCATGGGATGACTGGAATGCATTGCGTAATTTTATCAAATACAATGATATGGGCAACCAGGATAATTTTGAATATGTTAAATCGCAATATGATTATACAAGCCTGGTTGATTATGTTCATATTAATTCGTTTGTGGTTTGTTCTGACTGGTTAAACTGGAATGTAGGCTGGTGGAAAGGCAATGATCCCGAGGGTGGTCATCGAAAATGGGGCTATATTTTATGGGATGAAGATGCAACTTTTGCACATTACATTAATTATACCGGCGTTCCGGAAATATCCCCTTATGCATCACCTTGTTTCCCCGAAGGACTAACCTTTGATCCTGAAGAACACATTGTCATCCTCAATCAATTGAGGGAGAATGCCGAATTTGACCAGTATTATATTACCCGCTATATCGATCTTTATAATACAGTATTTCGTCCCGAAAGAATGATAAACTATTTGGATACTATTGCAAGTATAATGGCACCGGAAATGCCGGCGCATGTTGCCCGCTGGGGAGGCACTGTTAGCCAATGGGAGAACAATGTTCAAAAAATCAGAAACTTTATCACCTGCAGGCACGACTACCTCCCGGAAGGGCTTATCGACTGTTACAACCTGACCGGCCCTTATGAAATTACAATTGATGTAGAGCCTGCCGGTGTTGGAAAAGTACAACTCAATTCGCTTGAGTTAGAAGAATTTGTATGGGTAGGATCTTATTTTGGGGGAATTGATAACAAACTTAAAGCAATTCCTACTAACCCAAATTACGAATTTGACCAATGGATATTGAACAATCATACAGTTACTCCCTCTGATACTGTTGACGATGTCATTTTAGTTTTAAGTATGGGAGATTTTATTACTGCAAGGTTCAAAGAGAAAGAATTTGCAGATTCACTTGTGATTAACGAGATCAATTATAATTCGGCAAATAATTTCGATACAAGAGATTGGCTTGAATTTTATAATCCTCATGAATATGAGTTAAACATAACTAACTGGGTTTTTAAGGATGATAATGATGAACATGAATTTGTATTCCCTGAAGGTACGCTTATTGATCCTTTAGGTTACCTGGTATTAGCCAGAGATTCATCGACATTTAACGAATTTTTTCCCGACGTTGAGAATTATATCGGAGAATTTGATTTTGGAATTAGTAATAGCGGTGAACTAATAAGGCTATACAACAACGATGGAACCTTAATTGATACTGTACATTATGATGACCAGGAGCCATGGCCAACCGCTCCCGACGGAACAGGGCCTACACTCGAGTTAATAAACTGGCAATATGATAATGCCCTCCCCGAAAGCTGGATCGCCTCTGACGATCATGGAACACCCGGAAAGGTGAATAGCTGCATTGTAAATATCCCAAAACAGGAAACGAAAATCTTTTCTTTTATTATTTATCCTAATCCTTTTATTACTTCAGCTATTCTGCAAGTTACTTCTGCTTCTGAAATAGAGGATGGTGAAATCCTGGTATATAATGTTTATGGTAAAATGGTTAAACGAATAGAAAATATAAATACAAACCGGATTGAAATTTCAAGGGATGGCCTGCCAAATGGAATGTATATTTGCAGATTCTCAGATAAAAACAATAATATTCCCGGCACTGGGAAATTTATAGTGGAATAGATAAACCCGCAACCCTTGCCACTCAAATGCTGAATCTGTTTTGTCTCAAAATTAGCCTAATCCATACAACATTGCGGAAATTATTAAGGAGCCGAAGAACTATTTAACAATAATGGATTAATAGTATGTGGTCATTCACATCCTGAAACCACCACAACCGGTAAAAATTTTGCTGTTGCTAAATTTGATGGTAGTACAGGCAGCCTTTTTTTGCAAATTCCCGAGTATCAAAATTTATTAGTTCTTACTAAATTACCTGCCCCTGTAAAAAAAGTACTTTTGTAATATGAAAATCAATAAAATCATCTTTTTGTTTGCAGTAGTATTTTCACTCCTTACGGCAAAAGATAGCATTTCTCAAAATTCTCCTGCAATCGACAGCCTGGAAAGGCTTCTTGAACAATCATCAGGCATTGAAATGGCAAAATTATTAAGGGAAATCGGTGATAATTATTTGCTTGTTGGGTTTTATCAAAAGGCTATACCATATTATAAAGAATCATTGGAAATATCTGTTAAACACAATGATGAAATCCCTTCTGCCTATGCTTTGCAAAGGATAGGTGAGGTTTATTCTTTAACAGGTAATTACGATAAAGCATTGGAATATTATCAAAAAGCATTCCTGTTATTGGAAGGTATTAATAACCCAATAGCTATTTCATCAGCAGTTCATAATATCGGGTATATCTATTTTCAAATGCAGGAATATGATACTGCATTGTATTATCTTAATGAATCCTTACAAATCAGGGAAAAAAATAATTCGAAAAGGGGAATTGCCTTTAGT
>JAUXII010000092.1 GCA_030621075.1 Lentimicrobiaceae bacterium | reverse complement strand
GGAAAACTACTTGCCTGCGACCATGAAAACATAAAACCAGATATCCTAATACTTGGAAAAGCGCTCTCAGGAGGTGTCTATCCTGTTTCTGCCGTGCTGGCAGATGATGAGGTCATGCTAACTATCCAGCCCGGACAACATGGTTCCACTTTTGGAGGCAACCCTATTGCTGCAAAAATTGCTGTCGCAGCCCTCCAGGTTCTTAAAGATGAAGATCTTGCAGCAAAGGCTGACTACCTTGGCAAAATCTTTCGTGATGAAATAAAAAAGATGAATTCGAATCTGGTTACTGCCGTTAGAGGTAAAGGGCTTTTAAATGCCATTGTTATTAAGCCCAAAAATGGCAGGGAAGCATGGGATGTTTGCGTGACGATGAAAGAAAATGGCGTATTGGCAAAGCCAACACATCAGCATATTATCAGATTCGCCCCTCCTTTGGTCATCACCGAAGAACAGATGATGGATGCAATTAAAAGAATAAAAGAATCGATTTAGAAATCTAGTACCAATTTAATATTTATCTGCCTGGGAGTAAGCCTGTTAGGAACAGGATACTGTAAATTGTTAATCGTCCTGACCCAGATATAAGAAACCGTATTAAGGTGCTGTAATAAGTTAAACACTTCCAGACTGATCCACATAGCCTCAAAATGCCTAAAAGGATTTTTTGGTGAAAAGGAGGTGCCTTTCCCGATTAATTGTTTAGAAAACCCTACATCTACCCTCAGGTAAGGCGACGATTCAAATACATGCTTATACTTGGGTTGGTCAGGTGGGCCAAAAGGCAGGTTTGTTCCATATAAAAAAGATAAATGCATTCGGTAAGTAGGATTTTTTGGGAGGTAATCCTGGAAATACATTCCAAAATTTAACCGCTGGTCGGTTGGCCTTCTAATGTAACCAGGCTCAATAAGATTGCCATCTGCATCATAATAAAAATCATTTTCAATATCTTCCATGGTTTTAAGAAGAGAGAGGCTAGCCCAGGATTCAACCCCTTTTACAAACTCACCATTCACTTTCATGTCAAGGCCGGTAGCATAACCATGAGAAATATTTTCAGCATAATATATAATTCTGACATTATTAATTACATAAGGTACCAGGTTATCAAGATGCTTATAGTATGCTTCAGCAACAAATTTAAACGGCCTGTCCCAGGCCATAAAATTCCAATCTGCGCCTGCAACAAAATGTATCGACTTCTGTGCTTTTAAGTCAGGGTTGAGCTCTCCTTGAGGATTCCTCAATTCACGGTAAAAAGGAGGCTGGTAATAATATCCCGTGGAGAATCTGAAAACAACATCTTTTTCCCAGGGCGGTTTATATGCAACCGTAAACCGGGGACTTACTAAAAACTGCCTGTTATAATCCCAGTACTGCAATCTCACACCTCCTGTAAGCATTAGCCTGTTTGAATCGGTATCGATCAATGACCAGCTGTCCTGAATAAATGCAGTGTACCTGTTGGTCGACATCTCGTTAGATGCTTTAACCACATGAAATAATTCAAACGGGTATTGTGGTTGAAGGCCGGGAACAGTATAGCCAATAGAATCAGGTGGATGCGGAAGGGAATAATCTGCTGAATCAAGAAGATCCCACTCACTGATATTATCATTGATCATTTCATATTGATATTTAATACTCCACTGAATGTAATGATCCCGTTTTCCTGCAGTACCTCTATGTTCAATATTGTAAACTGTAGCCTCCAGTTCATTACGTGCATGATTTAGGTTGGTACCAACCCCAAGCACTTCTGTTGGCTGTCCGAATTCATCATCGCTCCAATCGGTTTCGAGCCTTGATATCCAGTATTGTCCCAGGATATCAAAGTTTTCTGTTTCAACTGTCCTGAATGCCGAAGTAATAAATTTCAGATCGATGGTATTTTTTAATTTATAGTTAAGTGTTAATCCTCCCAGATAATTCATAAAGCGATCCTGCTCACGTCCATCAAAATAGACGGTAAACCTATACGCCTCGTTTATTGCTCCAAAGGCAGTTTCACGTGTTTCTGGCTGCATCTTATATGAATTTCCGGCAAAATAACCCAAAAATGAAAGCTTAAGTTTGTCATTAAATTCGTATGTAATCAACCCTTGAACATCAGTAAATAATGGATTATATATGCCCTTGGTCTCCAAGCTTTTCAAAACATACTGATTAGATTTATAACGAACACCTAACAAGTAAGATAAGCGCTGATTTGGAATAGCACCTTCAACATGAAAAGTGGAACCTAGCAGGCTTGCAGAAAAAGATCCTGCAAACCGGGTTGGGCTTTTATACTTGATATCAAGCACAGAGGACATTTTATCACCATATTTTGCATCAAATCCTCCGGCAGAAAACGAAATAGAAGAAACAAGGTCCGAGTTAACAAAACTTAAACCTTCCTGTTGACTTGCCCGGATTAAGAAAGGGCGGTAAATTTCAATATCATTAACATAAACCAGGTTTTCATCGTAATTACCACCTCGTACAGAATACTGTGAGCTCAATTCATTGCTAGCAGCCACACCGGGCATTGTTTTAATAAGGCTTTCCACAGAGCTTCCGGAAATGCTGGGTATAAATGTTGCCTCTTTAGGATCAATCCGTGAAAGAGTGGTGGATCGAACCTGTTTATCTTCCACAACAACATCAGGAAGCACAATAGTCGATACAGTCATTATTTTATTAAGTTCTACCCGGTCACCAGGAGAGAGCGTTAAAAGAGATTTCATCGAGTTAAACCCAACGAAGGAAAAAACAACAGTGATTTGTTTATTTGCAGGAACGGTAATTTCAAATTTACCATTCTTGTCTGTAATGCTTCCTCCTGAGTACCCCATAACAGAAATGTTGACGAGCTCAAGAGGCTTGTGCCTGGAATCGGCCACTTTACCATAGATGACAGCCGTTTCCTGACCCATAAGAATCATAGGGAAAAAAAGAATCAGTATAAAAAAAGAAAATATTTTTATGAAGCGCATTTAGTAAGTATCGTAATTTCGTCTCTCGTCCTTATTGTCGTTTAAACTTTCCATCTTTCCATGCTTTGAAAAACTGAGCCCATGCAAATGGGTCAAGAATAGTCATGGGTTGTGTTTGACCAATATAATAATTCTTATAGTTTTGCCAATACATGTAATTTTTATAGTTCATACTCCCATCCATAGCCATACTTTCAGCTCTTTCTTTTATCTCAGCCCTTTCAAGGTTTTTTCTTGCTCTTTCCAGGTCATCATCAGGCACCCTGAGGTTAACAAAAGCCTCCCTGAACTGTTCTTTTGTTGGCCAGGGGTAAATAACAGTTTCATCAAGCATTATCGTATCGGAAGTCATAGCTTTAATCAGCGAATACCTGTTTTGGCTAAGTGTATCAGGGATGATATAGGTTGATTTCTTATATCCAACAGCAGAAAACATAACCGTATCACAGAGGTGGGCCACAAAAGAAAAATAGCCATAATAATCTGCAACAGTTCCCCATCGTGAATTTTTGATCACAATGTGAGTAAAAGGAACTGGCCTAAGGCTGTCGGCAGTCACAACAATCCCAGAGAACTGAACCAGGTCTTCGTCTTGAGGGTTTTTACCTCCATGTTCAGACACCTGGGCAAAAAGCCATTGCGTGATAAACAAAAAAACAAAAACAAGAAGTATGTTAAGACGAGCGCCCATGGATACGCAAAGATATTCTATTATTCAATTTACTATCAACTTTTAACGAATGTTAACACAATTTATTTTGACAAAAAAATATATCACTCTGCAAAAAAAATGCTGTTGCCTAAACAAGCAACAGCATCTTCAATTAAATATCGTCAAATACTATTATTTCATATATCCTTTTTCCCTGGCTTCCTTTAAGCAGGCAGAAATGCCCTTTTTATTAATATTTCTAATCCCTGCAGCCGATACTTTTAGCGTAATCCATTTGTCTTCTTCGGGAATAAAGAACTTTTTCGTCTGTAAATTTGGATAAAACCTTCTCCTTGTTTTTGAATGTGAGTGGGAAACATTATTTCCCGTTATCATCTTTTTCCCGGTAATTTCGCAAATACGTGACATCGTTTTATATTTATTATTTTCTTAAAAAGGAGTGCAAAGAACGGCAATATTTTTTATTTAAACAAACATCGCCTGATTTTTTTATCGAATAATCTCTTTCCTAACCATATCCAATGCCATAATAGCAGTCCGGCGTATATTCTTGAAACGATGATTGCCAAATTGAAATTTCTCAGCAATTGTTTTTTGAGGCGTGGCTAATGCAATCCAAACTGTCCCAACAGGCTTTTCCGGAGTTCCTCCATCAGGGCCTGCAATGCCTGAAGTTGAAACAGCATAATCAGTTTCAAATTTTTCTCTAACGCCTTCCGCCATTTCTTTAACAACCATTTCGCTAACAGCACCTCCCTCAACGAGTGAGCTGAGCCTTACGTCTAACAATTTTTCTTTGATCGTATTAGAATATGCTATAACTGAACCTTTATACCATATTGAACTTCCCGGAATTGATGTGATTAAATGAGCTATATACCCTCCGGTACAGCTCTCTGCCGTACTTATTGTTTTCTGATTATCTATTAATAAATTGGCAACCACTTGTTCAAGGGTTTCTCCCTTAGTGCTGAAAATATATTCCGGAATTATCATTTTAAGTTTTTGAATCAGTTCACATAGAAGCTCTTCACTTTCGCTTGTACTCAGGCGAAGGCGCACTATTCCAGGTTGTGGGAGATAGCCTAGCTGTACACTTCCAGGGAGATCCTGTTCCCAAACGGCAATTAATTCGCTTAAATCTGTTTCGCCTATACCAACCGTGTGAACCGTTTTATGAAAAATTTTTCGATTGATGCTCCTTTTACTGAGTTCCGGAATAACATATCGATTCATCATATCTTTCATCTCAAAAGGAACACCCGGCATAAAAATGAAAACAGCCTCCCCCCTATTAAACCACATTCCGGCAGCTGAACCAATTTTATTATTAATCACATCACAACTTTCAGGAAGCTCTGCTTGTTCCTTATGATGATCTGAAACAGGAATCCCTCTTCCAGACATCATCTTTACAATATTGTCATACGTATCATGATGCAAGGCAAGCTTCGTGTTAAAATAATCAGCAATTACCTCTTTGGTGATATCATCTGTCGTTGGCCCTAATCCGCCGGTAACCAATACTACATCTGATCTTCCTTCTGACGCAAGTAAAGCATTTTGAATTGCCGCTTTTACATCAGGCACGCTTGTAATATTAATCACCTCTATCCCAATATTATTAAGCTCTGCAGCAATCCAGGCTGAATTAGAGTCAACAACCTGGCCAATCATCAATTCATTACCTATGGTTATTATTTCAGCGGTCATTGATCAACAAATTAAATGGTTCAAAAGAGTACGCAAAATTACAAAATACTTTTGAGCCATATGCATTTAGGCTGTAAATCAAATTTTTGTGCTCATTTCACCTATTTTCCGTAT
>JAUXII010000118.1 GCA_030621075.1 Lentimicrobiaceae bacterium | reverse complement strand
GTTGAAAAACGAACATTGTGAGTAGCAGTAGAAAAATCAGTTTGCTTTTTATCATTTTTGTATATTTTTTTAAAAACCAGATTAACAAGTACAAATTAACTTATTTTTCTTCAATAGCCTCGTAATCAGTGATTTTCGTTATAGTATATTTGGGTTTATTTGGAATAATATTTAATGAGATACTCAGGTTTATACCAACAACATAAGGTGTTAAGGATGAATAAGCCAGGCCGAAATTTGCTATTTTCCCTTCAGGACTGAAAAGTTCTTTTGTTTCTATATGCTGATCCTCCAGCATATTAGTCACACCAAAGTATGCAAATGGCCCTGCTTTAATAAAGGTTTTCTTATTATGGGTTCTCCACTGGAAGCCGAAGTCAACATAACCATTAATAAAATAAGACTTAAATTGAATATCAGGCGATTCCATTTTTTTAGTATGATAGGTTCCAAAACCATAGTAGGGAAGATCTTCGAGTGTTACATTTTCAATAACCTGTCCGTTTCCTTCAAACGTGCATGAAAGTCCTCTTTCACTTGATGTGCCTGCAGTGAAAGAATAGTCATCGCTAACCGGAATGGATAAAATGGCCCCTACCGTAAAATAGATGGCAGCGTTGTTTTTTTTGATATGCCTGTATGCATTAAACTTCAATGGTATCTGCAAAGTGGAAAGCAGGTATTTCTGTTCAGCGTTTTCTATGGTTATTTCTCTGGAGTAATCGCCGAGATAAAGCTCATTGAGTGATGAATAATTCTCAGCAAATTGGCCCGAATAATTTGCTAATCTAAAATAAGAGGTTTGTTGATTATATCCTATCCCTATTCCTGGGCCAAACGACCAGTTATGAATGGAGGTGTCATTAAAAAACATGTTAAATTCAAGGTTAGCGCCAAAGGCCGGCCCGTTATATATTTCCATCTCATTGAAGCCTGGCAATTTTACTTCTCCGGAATAATTTCCGAATCCCGCCATAAATCCTATATTAAGAAAACCCCACATGTTTTTCATAGGTGGAGGCGGTATCGGCCCGAAAGGCCGTATAACCTCTATATTCCTTATTTTATAAATGGAGGGTATTGTGATTTTTACTGTTTTCCCTGCCTTTTTATATTTTTTTGTGTGTTTGGCAGTCATCGCAATGGTCAGTTTCAGTTCACCATTGAATTGACTTTCATAGGTGCTTCCATCAGGCATGGTCCTTACCCCCATAAAGTGGACTGAAACCACCGGGTCGGTAACCAGGTATCCTCTGTATATCCCGCTGCCGTTATTAATGGTACTGTGAACTACTTCCGATCTTACTTCAAATTCAACACCATCTGAAAACCATGAGAAAAGACTATCAACATACTGTTTAACTGTGTAATATTCAATTTTTTGAGTTGAGTCGCTAATGTCAAGAGGATGGCCTGGCTCAAAAAACTTAACAACTTTGTCTTCATTTATATCCTGAAAAAGAGAGATAAATTTTCTGACATAGATAGAATCAAATGGTTTTTCCCATATGCCCGGGCTGAAGTTGGCATAGTTGCCAAAATCGGTGATCAGATTTTGTACATGTTCACGAATAAGGACCTTTTCTTCAGCGCTTATTTTTGCTTCCTGCCCATACATCAGTGAAGGGATCAAAAACCAGAGAATAATAAGAAGATATCTTTTTTTCATAATGGATAGTAAATTATCAGAATTTAATGAATGTGAACTTTCCCCAAATGCCTTATTGAACCCACGTCAATTTCAACCAAATACAAACCGGCAGTTAAGAATTCCAGGTTAAATGCTTTCGAGATGTACTCATTTTCTTTAATAAATGATCCTCCATATACTTCCTGGCCATACATATTGTATATTTTAAAGGTTGCTTTACCGGAGAACTCACTTAACAAGCTAACCGTAAATTTACCAGTGGTAGGGTTAGGATAGATATTTAATCCTTTATGACTTATGAAGAAATCATTGAACATGGTTGCTTTGTCAGGATTTTTATTTTCCCCGGGATAAAGGAATGATTTCGTGCAACAGGAATCCGCGCTGATATCGAAAGCAGTGCAGACATAGAATACATCTGTTTCGTTCAAAGTGAAATCCGCTCCTAAAAAGTAATATTGCCGGTTTTCTGTTGTGTCGAGACATTCATCATTTTTATACCAGATGTAATAATTTGCAGATGGGTCTGAGCAAACCAGCAGTTTATCCTGAAGCAGCAAAAATGATTTATCCGGAACGGTTGTCGGGTCAATATCGATGATAAATTCCTTTTCTGCGAAACAGCCTTGCTCAGGGCTGAGTGGATAGGCTTTTACATTGATCTTTCCCGGGCCGGGTGTATGGCCCCAGTGTATGAGTTTGGAAAAATTGGTGCCCTTACCCTCAAGCGTATCTCCTCCTGTGATGTGCCAATCGAAATTATACGTTGAAATATCGTCGTTTAAAATAATTTGATAAAGTTCATCGGTAGCGTTTGAACACACTTGCAAACTGCCTTCAAGTGAAAGGTCAGGAATGTTGAGAAGATAAATTTCTTTTTGGACCGAAGAGATAGTATCATAAACGGGGTATTCATATGTTATCACCACGGTGTTAATTGATCCCGGTACCAGTGATGGATTAAATGCATTGGTGTTCCCGATAATCCCTTCTCCTGAGAAATAGCCTCCTTCAGGCAAGCCTGTGAGGCGGTAATTTGAATCATACCGGCAAACGGTATTTCCCCCTAGTTCTCCATAATCAAAGTCATGGTAGAAGATGTAGGTGGAATCCGGATCGGAGAGTTCATTGGGTTGATCACCCAGGGCCCATATCATTAATTTATTTTCACCTGGTTGCAATCCCTCAGAACTCACTTGTGTGATGTTGAAAGTTACTTCAACCTGGTTGTATTCATAGCCTTCCCAAACACTAACCAGCTCTTCCTCATTCAATGAAGCCAAAACTTGTGTGATATGATTATTGGGGCTGGAACATGAAGGCCCTGCAATGGTTTTGATTTGAGCATCCGGTGTATGAATAATATTACGGGGCTCAATAATAGTATTCACACCTTCTGACTCAATTGAATCAAAGCTGATTAAGGGTTTGCAATAATACAATGTAATACCTCCTGAAATTGTATCGTCCGGGAAGAAAGCAATCACCGAAAGCATATTTTCGTAGTCGGGGAGGGGTAACTGAGAAATGGATATAATATATGCCTGATCGTCATCATTGTAAATAGATGTTATGTTAGCGGGCTCCTGGAGAACCAGATTGACTGCATAAACTATCTCATCCATTGTATTGGTTACGTCGTTTAACCGAAATGTATACACAGGGATTTTGGGGTTCCCGAAGTATTGCTCCGAATCAAATTCAAATTCTCCTCTGTCAGCATGATTATTAACCATGGCATTTTGTTCATATGACGGTTTTAAGATCAACAGACAGGCGAAAAGCAATATGACTGATATGATTTTTGACATGTGAATTAACTTAAGTTTAGACATGGAGATGCTATATTGGTGATTTTTAATGTATTACAATTTTAAAAACAGTTATCCCTTTATTATTAAATACTTTTCCAGTATAAATTCCCTTTGGCAGAAGGCCGACATCAACCTTAATCCGGTGATTATGAGATGTTTTATTAATTTGCGATTCAAATACGAGTTGATTGCCGGTGCTAAGCAAAAGTAAAAAATACTGACCAACTTCCGGCCCATTCAGCTCCAGATAAAAAGCTTCTCTTGCAGGATTAGGATAGATATTTACATCAAAGTTTTGAAAGCCTTGTTCGTTGATGTAATCAGGTCCTTTTGCAATGGTATCAACCACAAACACAAATGACTTTTCGTCGCTTCCACAATCGTTTTCTATAAAATAAGTAATGGTAATTTGTTCCTGATAAAATTCAATTGGTGAAAGAAGCACCTGACAGGTTGAATCTGAGAATGAAGTGATGGTACCTGATCCTTCCGGATTGACCGACCAATGAGGTTCATCAAAGGAGCCGGTAACATTTGCACAGATTGTTATAGTAGAGTCAACAGGTATGTCATTATAATTTACCCAGAGGGTATCATTAAAAACCACAGTGGGGCAATCATTTAATTGATTAATAATAGGTGGTGGAGAGATTTCAATTATCTTGCAGATCATATCGGTTAATAAAGAACCACCAATAACAGATTCAGCATATACACATACTGTATAGTTTCCATAATCGGGGTATTCATATGACAGGTTTAGTCCTCCGGAGCTCACCTGATTATTTGTAATCCAGGTATATTCCAGGTTTGGATTGTCGGGCCAGACAGTAAATGAATAAACAAGGCAATTTGAAGCCTGTATCTCGATCGAAATGCTGTCAAGAAGATATTGAGCCGATTGCAAAACATAAAACAGTGAGTCATTAACTGCCATAGGGCCTCCGGTTGCCCCGATATCATTTGTGTCTGAGCCATAAGACGGAGGGAAGTATTGATCGAAATATTCAGGTAATGGGTCACCATGATCAATGCATGGAGAGTAGAAAACAGTATCGGCTCTCAGGTTAAGGTTTGTTGAACCGACAAAAATCGGATTCAGCCCATTAAGGTTATGGTATGGAGGGCCCTCTACAGCCCCATAGACATTAGAATAAAATGATTCGATGTTTTCATTGAAATTAACCTGATCGCTAATCCGCTTTGCATTGTTTCCCCAGATAAGAGAGTTCTGAATGTGACATTCACTAATATCTGTTTCATTCAATGTGTCCTGGAAGATGCCATAGTGGCTGTTATTGAATATTGTGCAGTTTATGATATCAGTTTGGTTATCAGGGTTGCTTCCGTCAGGGTCGATGAAAATACCACTGCCTGGTTTTTCGGAACGGATGATCTGGTTTGAATAGATCAGGCAATTATAAAAATCAGACCCGGCCCCTTTTTTGCTCAAAAAAACGCCACCTCCCTGGTTCTGATTGGATGTAGAAAGCGTACATTGATTTAACCCAATGTGATTTCTTGAGAAAATATCAGCGGAGTTATTGGAATAAATGCCACCGCC
>JAUXII010000225.1 GCA_030621075.1 Lentimicrobiaceae bacterium | reverse complement strand
ATGAAAAAGACACTGATTTTATCCTTACAGGATCTGTAAAAGATGCTGACATGAGGATCTTTAATCCTTATACAGAGCACACTGCTATGGTTGTAGTAGATTCAGGGAATATAAAACAGCTACAATTTGAAGCTTTTGCTGCAAATGATACAGCAAGTGGAACCATGCGTTTGCTGTATGATGATTTGAAGATCACTGTGCTTAAATCAGAAAAGAAAGAGGATACTCTACGAAAAAATAAGTTCTTATCGTTCGTTGGAAATGCAGCTGTCAGGGACCAGAACCCACCTAAAGGGAAAGCGGAACGTATTGCAGAAATGTTTTTTGAGCGAAATAAAAATAAGGCCCTTTTTAATTATATGATAAAAACGCTGGTGACCGGTTTTATTGCGACTATCGGACCTACCGATAAGCATATAAGAAATGAAGTATACGGAGGCCCAACTCAGCAAAAAAAAGAAAGGAAACAATTTCAAAAAGAACAAAAACAAGAAAAAAGTCACACCAAAAGAAAACAGAAAAAAGAGGGTCGCAATAAAAGACGAAACGAAAAGCGAGAATAATATGTCTAAAGTTGCTTTAGTTACCGGTGCAGCTAATGGCATCGGATATGAATTTGCAAAATTATTGGTTAAGGATTCTTATAATATCGTATTGATTGATAAGGAAAGTGATAAACTTAATGAAATAAAAAAGTCATTTGAAAATAATTTTGATAGTAAAATAAAAATCATTGCAAAAGATTTAAGTAATCCGTCTTCAGCAAGAGAAATTTATGATGAGTTAACACAGCAGCAAATCAGAATTGACATTCTAATAAATAATGCCGGATTCGGTATCTTTGGAAAATTTACTGATACGAATTGGGAAAAGGAGCATGAAATGATCCAGCTCCATGTTGTCACCAGCACGCTTCTCGTTAAGTTATTTCTTAAAGGCATGGTTGAGCGTAAGGCCGGAAAGATATTGTTTGTAACATCAGTCGCTGCTTTTTATCCAGGCCCTTTTATGTCAATTTATAATGCCACTAAAGCATATTTACAATCATTTGCTGAAGCCATCGCAAATGAATTAAAAGGAACAGGTGTTACTGTCACTGTGCTTAGTCCCGGCCTTATTAAAACGGGTTTCCAGAAAACCATAGGTGGCAAAGAACCTAAAATAAATCAATCCTGGGCTTCAGCAGTTAAAGTTGCACAATACGGTTACAAAGCAATGCAATCGGGTCGGGTAATTGCCATACCCGGTTTTTTCAATTACATTCTGGCAAATGCCGGCAGGTTTACAACAAGAAACGCTGCGACCAATATTGTTGGAAAATTGCAACAAAGAAATAAAGGTTAAGGTATATTGAGGTAGCAAAATGGGTGAAAAATACTGTCAAAGAAAAGTTTTATGAATACCGATAATTCTAAAAATCTGTTCACATTGATTACGGGTGCCAGTGAGGGCATTGGCAGGGCACTGGCAATTGAATGTGCTAAAAGAAAAATGAATCTGATACTGGTGGCTTTACCTGGACCTGAGTTAGAAACGCTTGCTGATAATTTAATGACAAAATATCAAATTTCAGTTTACTATTTTCCTGCTGATCTTTTAAAAAAAGAAGCTCCACAACAATTGTATGAATGGGTCATTGAACATAGGCTGTCAGTAAATATGTTGATTAATAATGTGGGTATTGGATATGCTGGAAGGTTTGAAAATAACACAATGACGCACATTGAAAATATGCTCCAGCTAAATATCTGGCCAATGGTAACCCTTACAAGATTGTTTTTAAATGATTTAAAGAAACACTCTCCATCATATTTGCTCAATGTTGCAAGCCTGGCTAGCTTTAGGCCTGTTCCTTACAAAAGTATTTATGCAGCCACTAAATCTTTTATCTATTCCTTTACCAGGGCTTTAAAAGTAGAATTAAAAGATACGATGGTTAAAGTCAGTGTCTTATGCCCCGGAAGCGTCTATACAAACCATCGGGTTATCACAAGAATTGAGGGTGCTGGATTTTTATCAAAAATTTCAGCTATGAGCCCGGATGATGTTGCATCATTTACCATTAAGAAGTTACTAAAAGGGAAAACAATTATTATTCCTGGAAGGGTTAACCGGATATATAAGAATATTACACTGTGCCTGCCAAAGCGACTATTCCTGAGGATAAGTGAAAGCTTGTTAAGACAGGAAGCATAATAGTCTCACCAAAAGCGAAATCAGGAAAACAAAAAAAAAGGAGCAAGGCTCCTTTTTTTAGTCAACACTTTCAATATCGGATAGAAAGGTTAATAATCGGTGGTGGTGCAAATATCGAACATTGCCGTCTATCTATCCTAATACGAGATAGTTAAGATATCAACAATATTAACGAATTATTAACAGTGTTATTGCAATTTAAGAGTAATTTATCAAGTCAATGAGCTGTAAAACAGGTAGTTAATATTTAATAACTTTTTCACGGAATATCCCTTTATCAGCTGGAGGAAAAAGGATAACAAATTTTTTCCCTCCTTTTTTCTTCCTTTTCTTCATGCGGTAAAGTTAAAAAATCATTTTAGATTGATTAAATTTGCAAACCAAAATTTACCTCAATTCAAATATATAGTGATATGCCAGGTTCAGTTTACACACCCACGGATTATTTTCAAGTAGATGATTTACTGACGGATGATCATAAGATTATTCGCAGCGCGATCCGCGACTGGGTGGACCGTTCGGTAAAACCGGTCATTGAACAGGCTTGCCAGGAACATAAATTCCCGGTTTATTTATTACAGGAAATGGGGGAGTTGGGTATGTTTGGGCCATTTATTCCTGAAAAGTATGGCGGAGCCGGATTAGATCAGATTTCATACGGTGTTATCATGACTGAACTGGAAAGAGGGGACTCAGGTGTTCGATCAGCCGCTTCTGTTCAATCATCATTGGTCATGTATCCGATATTTTCTTTTGGAAGTGAGGATCAGCGTATGAAATATTTGCCCGGTTTGGCATCAGGGAAGATGATCGGTGCTTTTGGATTGACCGAACCCAATCATGGTTCTGATCCCGGAAGCATGATTACCAGAATAAAAGATATGGGCGATCACTATTTGCTAAATGGTGCCAAAATGTGGATCACCAATTCATCGATTTGTGATATAGCTGTTGTTTGGGCAAAAGATGATGAAGGTATCATCAGGGGGTTGGTTGTGGAGCAAGGAATGGAGGGGTTTACCGCTCCCGAAACGCATAATAAATGGTCATTGCGTGCCTCAGTAACCGGAGAACTCGTTTTTGACAATGTAAAAGTACCCAAAGAGAACATTTTCC
>JAUXII010000121.1 GCA_030621075.1 Lentimicrobiaceae bacterium | reverse complement strand
CATAGATGATCAAAGTCACTTTTAAGAGCATTACATTCTTTTTTTGTTCCATTAGAAACCTCCTTTTTAAAGTTATGAGACTATAAAGTTGCTTACAAAAAACAAGCTGTTTTTTGTTGTACCGGATTTTAGATAAAAAATAAAATTGTGCCGTTTAATTCCAGATATCTACATGAACCATCCACACCTCTTCTACCTTTTTCCAGATGACCATATAGTTCCCATGCATTGTTGTGTCGGCCTGATCTTCTAATGTAAGTGTCCAGTCGTATTTTCCTGTTTCATAAACCAGATCGTTGGTCCCGTTTATGCTTTCAGTTGTAAAAACAGGGGTTTGTTCTCCCCTTTTAAGTTCTTCGGCATGGAATTGTTGAATAGCGTCTCTCCCCTTAATGTAATCAGAACCAGGGGGAAGTAATACAGCGTCTTCTGTATAAAGTGATGCAAGGGTGGCGGTATCTCCTGTTGAAACGGCCTCCGTAAATTTAGCATTCTGCTCGCCGATGGCGCTTTTGATAGCCTCGAAATCAATTTCTTCGGGCGGCGGAGCGCAGGCAATAAGTGCCATAATTCCAAACAAAAATATGGCATTAAATAAATTTTTCATCATGTTTAGGTTTTTAGTTAGAAATAATATGTAAAAGCAATTGAGCTATTTAACCGATACAAATATAATGAATATTAGGACGAAAATCAACTGTAAAATATTTATGCCTGTAACGTTAGTTCAAATAAAAACCGCTGCCAATATAATAATCTGTTCCGGGGATCCTTTCAACATAGGCAATTTTGGCCTCTTCAAGGCCTGTTACCGGGTTATTCCAATAATACTGATAAAAGCCACTGCCCTCGTTGGCAGCGATATAACCCAGGTCGCGGATCACATAATTGCCATGCGAGTCCTGGTAATTGTATAAATTCTCTCCCTGGATATCTTTTTGTACGCCATGCGCCACATTGATACAGTTAAAGTCGTAGATAAAGAAATACCCCGACTGGTCGTCGAAAAAGCGGATATGATCAATAAAATTCCTGCAAAAACCCACTCTTTCAAGCGAGTCGGAATAAATTTCTGCAAAAACGCCACCTATGCCGGTTGCCATTATCCTGGTGGCTTCTTCAACAATTATTTTTTTGGCGTCAGTTTTTTCGTAATAAACATTTGCCGGGTCTCCATAAAATCCGGCACCAATAAACCATTCAGCAGAGGGAATACTTTTAACAAAGCTTAATTTACGACTGAGCTGGCCGGTGGCAGGGTTTTCATAATAGTATTCAACAAAACCATAGCCGATGTACGTTACGGTTGATACGATTTCTTTTATGAAGTATTTACCAAAGGGATCCTGTACCTCCATCCGGTATGTTCCTATCAGTTCGGGCCTTGTAGGATGGGCCACCACCCAGGTACCGAAGGTTTCAACAAAAAAGTACCCCGACTGGTCGTTAAAAAAACGAACAGGGTTGACAAAAGCCTGGGTCAGGTGAGCCCTTTCCACGCTATCGGTTACCTCATCAACGAACAGGGTTTCGAGCCCTGTAGCAATATTTGTTGCACTGATCTGGACAACTGCTTTGTCAAGTTCATATTGCGAAACCACATCGAAATTTGGTTCTTCAGGGTCGTCCTCTTTGCAGGAAGAGATTGAAAGCAGGAAGAATGCAAACAGTAACGCGGCGAATAAGTTTATTATTTTCATGGTTGATGTTTAGCGTTTAAAATAATTGCCGAAAGATAATTGTTTTTCGGGCTTAGTCAAAATATATTGGCTTTTGCATCGCAGATAGGCGGGAAAAGCTGTTGGATTCTCCCAGGACGCTACCTGAGAGCATGACAGGGTGTAGTGTAAGTTACAGACGCTAATCTTTTATACATCGAACACTTACGCTGTTTGCTTTTCCCATCATATTTCTAGAAACATCTTCCCTGTCATAAAATGATGATCTGTAATACGCCCAATTATCACTACCATAGGATGACCAGAATCGTGCAACATTTCCCTGGCCTAAAAATCCTCCTCCTCCATCGCAATCTCCACCAGGAAGAGCTGTAAAACCGCTAACATTTGTTGCTCCTGTGTTTGGCGAATTCCAATGTAAGGTTCCCGCTTCTTTCAACTTTCCTCCTGCCACACTGACCCCACCAAGATAACCAATCAAAATGTTCCAATCATTATCGGAAGGTATGTGCCATCCTAAGGGACATATACCCTGGTTACCCTCTTGTGTTGTATAATTCATCATTTCATTCCATTGATAAAGGCCTCCATATATCGAACAATTAGTCACATCATCCTGATAACAGAATTTCTCAATAATACCATTGTCTTCCTGGTACTGATAGCCTGATGCAGATATCATCATACCAACATCAAGATTTTCTTTAAACCAACACTGATTGCCAATCAATATAGTTGAATAGGTTATCTCTTCATAATCCACGAACTGAATTCCATCACATGCATCGTTGATTTCAATATCTAACTGATAATCATTGCCTGGCATAATAATACTTTTCTCAAGAATTTCAAGTTCAGGATAGATAAACCGAACTGTTATCTCACCTTCGGGAACTTTCTCTATTTGATAATATCCTGTTTCATCGGATTCAGTTTTCAATTGACTTTCAGACCCATCAGGATTCAATATAATTATTGAAGCATTGGCTAAAGGAGCTCCGGTGGTTGCGTAAGTAATTGTGCCATACAATTTGTGAGTATAAACACCTGATGTCATCGCAACAGGAAATGCGTTAATGCCAGAACTAATATTAATATTGGAAACGAAATCATCAAAATTCTCCTTGGAAGCCGTTATAACATGCTCGCCAGCCGTAATATTTTGGATTTCATAATAGCCATTATTTTCTGATAATGAGCTTTGATCAGAAACAGATACCATTACCCCGGATATTGGAATTTTAGTATCCGCAAAAAAAACATATCCAAACAGATTGGCCGGTTCTAAAATATTCATAAAAGCTGATATTCTTATTGTATCTGACAAATTATTTTGGTTTCGGAAATAAAAAAATTCTGAATAATTTCCCGGATTTACTGAACCCCTTTCAACACTGATATGCAAATATGCTGTATCTTTATTATCGTTGAGGGTGCCAAAAGCTGGTATAACATTTAGCCATCCGGCATTTTCATCAATGATACTCCAATTTAAGGAACCATCTCCCAGATTGAATACTTTGACCACCAACTCATCAATATCACTTCCAAACTCCACTATCTTTGGTATTACATCAATCCGGGGAATCATTTCTTCTTCTTCCTTTTTACATTTTGACATGATCAAGATCGCAATACCAACAATAACGATCATTACTGGCATTAAGTAGTGTTTATTCATGATATTGTATGGGTTTTATTTCATGTCTTAATTGAATATTCCATTTTATGGGGTTTATCAGTGTATTACTATCATTTTTTTACCTACGCTAATACCACTTCTCGTTTGCAAATGATACAAATATGTGCCAGCTGGTAAATCATTCGTAGTGACTATCAAATAGCCCAATGTCCGGTCTACTCTGAACCTCTTTAATTCCATACCGTTCAATGTAAAAATAACAATTTCTCCATCATTTATACCTTTTGGTAACCGGTAATTAATTCGGGTATATTCTTTGGAAGGATTGGGATATGAAGTTGACAATCCAAATATATTAGGGAAATTAATGTTTTCTTTTATGTTATCTGGTAAGAAACCTGGTAGTGAATATATTCTGACCGTATTATAAACCCAACTTCCGAGAATCATCTTTACCCCATTTTCAGTACTCAAAATGGGAATTTCACCCAAAAATTCTGTAAAAATGTGATAATCATCCGCGCTAAAAATTTCCATTCCTTCCTCGTTAAATACCTTAACACCCACTGTAGCTTTGCCAGTGTAAGATATATGGAATAATAAATATTCTACCCTGGAATCAATATCAAAAAGTTTATCGGAAACATAAAGAACAGAATAATCTTCTTGGATAAACTGTTGAGGAAGTTGTATTTGCTTATACACTGTATGATTTAAATTGAATATTTTCAAAGTATCATTAATGACAAGATAGTACTTGGTTTTACCATCTATTAGCTTAGTCACGTTAAAGCAAGAAGATGCTTCGTACTCATTTTCTAAAAAGATTTGGGCATTTAATAATAAAGACCAGGCAATTGATAAGATGATGAATGCTGTTTTTTTCATAATGAAATGAATTATTTTAAGAATGTTTATGGGGTGTGCCCTGAATGGCAAATATAACTAAGTTCTTTGAATATTACAACGACAAAAGGACAGTCCGAAAGGTGAATTACGAAATAATTATTTTTTTATTGTTTTTTAAGAATTGACAGGAATTGATCATAATCAATCAATTCTACCTCAAAAAGACCATTTTTTTGATCAAACAGCACATCTTTTACTATTTGGAACATGGTATTTTGATATAATTCTAAATCAGTTTGGTTTATAGAAGCAGGATTTTCTTCATAAGCCAGCTCAACTTTCCATAAGCGGTCCATCAGTTCATTTCCAATAAGTAAATGCTTACGGTAGATAATATGGACTGCTTTTTTTTGTGGGGGATAGCCGATATAATAATGATATTCCCTTTTGGGGGCTTCGATGTCAGGGTTAATAAAATACCGGTTTTTTTCAGGGTCATTTCTTCTCGTGCACCCAAGAACATAAGCAATTACATCGCTAACGGTATGATCTCTGCTACTGATCAGGATAAAGTCGCCCTTCTCAAGCGTTTCTTCAGGTTTTTTTAATGAATTTAGTGCTATTTCAGAAATTTTATAGCCTCCTGCCCCACACAAACAAACGTGACCGAGGTAATTGCATACATCATTAAAATGTACTTCAGTAGTTTCCTGATTATGCGGATAGCTTCCCGCCAGGATTCCATGGTCATAATGAAAAATGAG
>JAUXII010000147.1 GCA_030621075.1 Lentimicrobiaceae bacterium | reverse complement strand
AGAAACAATGCCGTAACCGAAGATCCTGAGCATAAGGATAATCTTTTTAACTATGGCTATGTGGGCAAATTTGTTACCTATAAGGATAGAAATTATACAGACCAAATGGAGTATGATTCCGTTACAGGTTTATGGGGCCATTTAATGGATAACTTCCAGGATACCCTTTTTGCATTTAACCGGATGGAAATAAACCCATTGCTGGCCAATTATACTGATCAGTATTATTCTATGAGTGAAAACATCAGAAATTTTGAAGATGTAATTCCATCACAGGGAGGAATTGTAAATGGAAGAGGGCCATCAAGTATTTATGGTCTCTTTGCAAACCCCGGTCAACTTATAGCAGGATATTCAAAATCAGAGAGCGATCAGATTGGAATTGACGTAATGGGATCTGCAGATATTGGGAATCATGCCATACAGTTTGGGTTTCAATATCAGCAACGTTCTAACCGGGGATATGGTACCGGGCCTGTTAATTTGTGGAATGTAATGCGAGGTGCAACAAACTGGCATATTCGTGAGTTGGATAAATCGAATCCCCTCCCTGTTTATGTGGATAATGTATTCATGGATACCATTAATTATTATAGAAGATATGATGCGCAATCTCAGTTTTTCTTTGATCAACAATTACGCGGGAGTTTGGGCCTGGCAATTGATGGGACAGATTGGATTGATATTGACTCGTATGATGTAAATACACAATCAATCTATTATTATGATCAGGATGGGGTTCAACATATAGGACATATTGACGGTGGGCTTGACCTTACCATGTTCAGCCCGGATGAGCTGTTGAATGAAGGAGCTCAATTGGTAAGTTATTTCGGCTATGATGCATATGGGAATAAATTACAAGACAAACCGAGCTTCAATGATTTTTTCACTGAATTAGATGAAAATGGTAATAATAAAAGATCGATCGGCGCCTATGAACCAATTTACATGGCTGGTTATATCCAGGATGTGTTCGCTTTCAAAGACCTGGTTTTTAATGTTGGCGTACGTGTTGACCGCTTTGATGCTAACCAGACCGTACTTAAGGATCCATACCTTCTTTATGCAGCCCGAACAGTTTTTGAGGTAAATGACTTGGGCCCCCACCCTTCAAATATGGGAAGTGATTATGTTGTTTATGTTGACAATGTAAGCAGCCCAACCTTTATTACCGGCTACCGTTCAGAGAGTGTATGGTTCAATGCAGAGGGTGTGGAAGTAGTAAATCCGGAGGATGATCTGGATGTCGGGAATGGTGTTTCACCTTACCTGGTTGATCCGGATAATATGGTTATCTCTGCAAATGCTTTTGAGGATTATGAGCCTGCGATCAATGTTATGCCAAGGATTGCCTTTTCATTCCCTATTTCAGATGAAGCATTGTTCTATGCTCATTATGATGTACTAACGCAACGGCCTACAAGTAATTTCTTTGTCACACCTGACGATTATTATTTCTGGCCTACCAGGAGTAACCCAACAATCAATAATGCCAGGTTAAACCCTGAAAAAACTATTGATTATGAATTTGGATTCCAGCAGGTTCTTGGCCCAACTTCTTCTATTGATATATCAACATTTTATCGCGAAGTAAGAGATCAAATCCAAAGTTACCGCTTTTCTGCAGCATACCCGAAAACATATTATTCATATAATAATATTGATTTTGGTACTGTTAAAGGACTTACAGTTACTTACGACCTTCGGCGGACAAATAATGTGCGGGTTAGAGCCAGTTATACATTGCAGTTTGCTGATGGTACAGGTTCAAATGCCCAAACGGCCAATGCATTAATACGGTCAGGACAGCCAAACCTCAGAACACTTAATCCACTGAATATTGACCAACGCCATCGTGTAAACCTTACCCTTGACTACCACTGGGGTGAAGGGCTTAAATACAATGGGCCGGTATCAACACGGAAAGTAAAAGGTACAGATAAAACAAAAAATATTTATTGGTTACAAAACACAGGATTTAATATCACGTTATTTGGTGGATCAGGAACACCTTATACTCGCTCGGCCATTATTTATCCGGCTTTGCTTGGGGGTACACGGCAAATAAAGGGATCGCTTAATGGTTCCCGCCTACCATGGCAATTCAGGATGGATGCACGGGTTGATAAAGATTTTCTTGTAAAAATGGGTAAAGGAGAAAATGCAAAAACAGCTTACCTGAATGTGTTTTTCCAGATCCTGAATGTGCTGAATGCCGATAATATATTATCTGTATATCCGGCAACTGGTAATCCGGATGATGATGGTTATCTTGCAGCAGATGAATGGCAAACCCAAATCGACCAGCAATTAAATTCGGAGTCGTTCAGGGATATGTATTCAATTAGACTAAACAATCCTGGAAATTATAGCTTGCCAAGAAGAATTCGAATAGGTTTAATCTTTAACTTTTAAACCCGAAAAGAGGGAATAAAAATATAAAAAATAATAAATTATGAGAAACATAATTCACTTTCTGTTTGTGCTGATTTTTGGAATTTTTGTTGTTATTGATGGCTATGCTGAAGAGAAAAAAATTCCTGAAGGATCCAGTAAAAAAGTTCAATTGAAAGCTACAGCAGCCGGATGTTTACCAGGGGCTGGGTTTAAATATCTCGACATTAATAATATAAGGACAAGGATTAATACCGGAGGAGATATGTGGTGGAATTTTGAGAATGCAGATTATGAAGTACCAAAAGGATCCGGTAAAATGTCGATGTTCTCTGCTTCATTGTGGATTGGGGGCATCGATGTTAATGACCAATTAAAGCTGGCTGCTGTTAAATATCGTCAGGGGCCTAACTTTGGAGGTGGAAATGATTATTGGCCAGGTCCTCTCACTATTGATGGTACAGCAGCTGTCACCCCTGATATTTGTTCACATTGGGACCGCCATTTTCCGATTACCCGCCCTGAGATTGATGAATTCCTTGCGTGGTGGGATAATAAGGATGATTACCCTGATTATACTATTCCAAAATCTATACTGGAATGGCCGGCGCATGGTGATGTTGCCCTAAATCAAAGTTATTACCTTGCTCCATTCTTCGACAAAGATGGTGATGGTAACTATGACCCGTATCAAGGTGACTATCCCTATTATGATACGGAAAATGCATTATGTAGAAGTGAAATTCCAACACCTGAAGGAAATGGTATCCTTGCTGATCAGGTTGTTAAAGGAGACCAGACTTTATGGTGGGTATTTAATGATAAAGGAAATATTCATACCGAGTCTGAAGGTGATCCCATCGGTTTGGAAATTCGTGGACAAGCCTTCGGGTTTGCCACCAACGACCAGATCAATGATATGACATTTTATAGCTATGAAATTATTAACCGTTCAACATTTGTTTTAAGAGATACTTATTTCAGTCAGTGGGTTGACCCTGATCTGGGTTATGCTGGTGATGATTATGTCGGATGCGATGTTCTGAGAGGACTTGGCTATTGTTACAATGGTAAGGCTATTGATGGATCCGGCCAGGCATGGGCTTATGCTGATCAACCACCTGCTATAGGCGTTGACTTTTTTCAGGGGCCATATATGGATCCGGATGGAAAAGATAACCCTGCATATACTGGTTCAAATTGTCTTGAATTAGTTAACAGTCCGGATATTCTTGATCAGATGGCTATCAATGGTGTGAATTTTGGCGATGGTATAGTAGATAACGAACGATTTGGTATGCGACGATTTGTCTATCATAATAACTCAGGAGTTCCCGCTTATATGACTGACCCCGATCATGCTCCGGAGTATTATAATTTATTGAAAGGGATTTGGAAAGACGGTACAACAATGATGTATGGAGGTAATGCGCATTTCTCAGCTGGTGGTTATGGCCCAGCTTGCGATTTTATGTTTCCCGGCGACTCTGATCCATGTAATTGGGGAACAAAAGGTGCTCCTCCGAATGGCCCTACATACTGGACAGAAGTTACAGCTGATAATAATCCTCACGACAGAAGATTTATGCAGTCGGCAGGGCCGTTTCTTTTGGAACCTGGTGCTGTAAATTATATTACTGTTGGAATTCCATGGGCACGTGCCTCTTCAGGTGGCCCCTGGGCTTCTGTTGAGCTTCTTAGAGTAGTGGACGATAAGTGCCAGGCCCTTTTTGATAATTGTTTTACTGTTGTTAATGGCCCCAATGCTCCTGACCTTACCATTCAGGAACTCGATCAGGAACTGATAATATATATATCAAACAGGAAAACAAACGATGCTGGTAATAATTTTAATG
>JAUXII010000152.1 GCA_030621075.1 Lentimicrobiaceae bacterium | reverse complement strand
ATGAAATAATCGGAATTCCGGGAAACAAAAAAATTAAATACAAAATTGTTGAATCTTCATCAATTACATTAAACAATTATAATGTGTTTCCATCTCAGGTGCTGGAAAAGGATGTTGTTGGAGGAAAATCTGATGTTTTTACAATTGATAAGGACTTTTACAACAGTACTACTTCTTATCCGGAAAACAACCTGTTTCTTGATGAACCCGGTATCTGGCGGGATGTTATCATCTCTGGTTTTCATTTCACTCCTTTCAACTACAATCCTGCTACCAAAGCACTAGAGGTTATAACTGAATTAAAAGTGGAAATAGAATTTTATGGCCTTGACACGGAGCGCGTTTTAAAAAGGGCCAAAAAAGAGGTGACTCCTAAATTTTATAAAATGTACGAGTCGTCAATTATTAACTTCGGCTCACTTGGATTCAACATGAATTACAGGGAAGATGTTGGAATTAAATACCTCATCATTACAAATACAAATCCTGCAGGCACAATTCAACCTTTGGTCGATTGGAAAAATGAACAAGGCTTTAAAGTGGAAGTTAAGCTTCTTATGAACGGTTTTGAACAGCCTCAACAGTTCAAAGATTATATTACACAACTTTATGAAAGCGATGGGCTTGAATATGTCCTGATGGTCGGTGATGCGTTTCCAAACGGAGGAAGTGGCGGCGGGCCCGATATGGTCCCCATGTATTATTGGAATCCGGGCGGTGGCGATGCTTCGTACTCAGATAGTTGGTATACTTGCCTGGACGGAGCAGATGATCATTACGCCGACCTTGCAATCGGACGATTTGTATATGATAATTTAACTGAATTGGCTTTACAAATCCAAAAAACACTGGATCACTATACTGACCCTGATGTTTCTACAAACTGGGCTGAAAATTCACTTCTTGTTGCTCATAAAGAAAATTATCCAAGCAAATATACTGCCTGTAAGGAAGAGATCAGGACTCATAGTTACCTCCTTCAAACACCAATTTTTACAACCTGCTATGGAGGAGCAGGAGCTAATAATAATACCATCATCGATTTCGTGAACAATACATCCTGTGGTATTTTTAATTACCGCGGACACGGAAGCAGTACCGAATTCTGGCAGTGGTGTAACGCCGGAAGTTTTACAAACACCCATATTCAACAGTTTACCAATAATGACAGATTGTTTGTCCTTTTTGATGTTTGTTGCGACAATATGAATATTGTAAACCTCGCTGGTGATTGCCTTTGTGAATCATTTATGAAATCACCTGTGGCAGCTGTGGCTATCAATGGAGCTATTATCCCCTCTTACACCATTCCAAATCATGACTATGATAAAGAAATGTATAAAGCTGTTTTTAATGAAGCAATTTATAATATCGGATATGTTACCAATTATGCCAACATAACTGTCCTTAACAACCACGGTTCAAGTGGGAAATCAAATGTCAGGACCTATCTGTGGTTGGGCGATGCTTCGCTTGAACCATGGACGCTTCAACCCACCAACTTAACTGTTGCGCATGAAGATCATTTGTATTTGGGATTGGAAGAGTTTGAGGTTACCGTTACCAGTAGTTCAGGATATGTTAATAACGCAATGGTTTGCCTGAGTAATGAGAACAAGTCTGTTTATGGTGTAGCCTATACCAACGCAAGTGGATATGCTGTAGTTCAGCTTGAAGAGCCTGTTCAACAAATGGGATTAGTAACCTTTACTGTAACAGCACATAATTTCCTCCCGTACCAGGTTGATATACCGGTTGACGGCACGCCTGCCCAGGCCTCCACTCCGGTTCCGGGAAATGGAGAACCGAATGTTGTTCCTTTTACTAATTTATATTGGAGCGACGGATTTGGTGGCATCCCTGAGGAATACAAAGTTTATCTGGGCAGTGATAACCCACCTACAAATATAACAAATGGGGAGGTTGTTACAGATACAATGTATACTCCCCCTTCATCATTTGATTTTAATACAGAATATTTCTGGCGTATCGACTCGTATAATGAATTTGGTTCTTCAACCGGTGATGTGTGGAGCTTTACGATCTCTTCACCACCTGATGAAGACTTTGAATCAGGTGATTTTTCAGCCAATGACTGGTATTTTGGTGGAAATACCGATTGGGTAATAGATAATACTGTTTATCGTAATGGGGCCTACTCTGCCAAATCGGGGAATATTGCTACGGGGCAATCTACATCGCTGCTTATTGAGCTCGAAGCCGAATCATTCTTTACTGTTCCTATTATCTTCTGGGTAAAAACTTCTACCCTGGATACTATGAACACCTTACAGCTACTCATCGACGGTAATGTTGCCGGAGAATGGAGTGATGAAAACGACTGGATAAAAGAGACCTTCATGGTTTTTGCCGGGTTGCATACATTTGAGTGGAAATATACCAAAACTACTTCCGCAGGCGGTGATGACGATTGTGTTTGGATTGATTATATCAAATTCCCTCCAAACTCTTCAACGATGACTGCTTATGCCGGCCCTGATGCACAAATTTGCACAGGCGACTCTCATTCACTTTCCGGTGATGCTCAGAATTACGAAACAATCGAATGGACAACTGCCGGTGATGGAGTGTTCGATGATAATACCATCTTAAATCCGGTTTACACCCCCGGATCAACAGATATTGAAGAAGGCTCAGTAATTTTAACTATAACCGCCAATGATGAAGAGAGGGCAAGTGCTACCGATGAGATGACCCTGACCATTCATCCATTACCTGAAATATATGCCGGTGGTGAAGGAGAAATTTGTGAGGGCGATAACTATCAAACCTCTTATTCCACCGCTTTAAATTGTGTATCATTTTTGTGGACCTCTTCAGGCGATGGGACCTTCACTAATGATACAGAATTAAATACAGATTATACACCTGGCCCGAACGACCTGATTAACGGGCAGGTTTCATTAATGTTATCGGGATGGGGCATGGAGCCCTGCGGAGAGGTGTCGGATGAGTTATTGCTTTCCATCTTTGAATATCCTGAAATACCGTCAACTCCATCAGGCCCGGATTATGTAGATGTTTATTATACACCAACATCTGAATATTCGACAGGGTCAGCAAATGCAACATCTTACTTATGGGATATCGTACCTGATGAAGCAGGTTATTTTACCGGCAATGAGAATACAGCCACTGCCACCTGGAGCAGTGAGTTCCAGGGAGAAGCTATGGTTCGTGTAAAAGGTGTAAATATCTGTGGTGAAAGTATCTTTTCCGAAGGACTGGTTGTTATGATCAACAATACGGTTGGTTTCGGCACACCTGATGATGGACAGGCCGGGATGAGTATCATTCCCAACCCGACCTGCGGGATATCAGATATCAGATATCTGATATCAGATACCAGATATGTTGCACTTGGGGTTTATAATATCCATGGGCAGAAGATCAGGACACTGGTGGATGAGAAGCAGGCGGCAGGAGAATATTCGGTGCGGTTTGATGGATCGGATTTGCCTGGGGGGATCTATTTTCTCAGGTTGCAGGCAGGTGACCGGATTGAGACGGCTAAGGTGATATTATTGAGGTAATGGGCGGTAGCCGGTAGACAGGAAAAAAGTCGGCAGACAGCAGTCAGCCCCACACTTCATTCTCATTTAGAATTTCAAATGTTTTAAAATTCTGAGGATCAACTTCTCTAACATTGATGTCTGTGATTTCAGAATCAATATACCCCAGCCTGCAAAAAACAAGAAACGAATCAAGGGATTCCCCGGGACCTTCGGCAATTACAAGAAGAGAATGGTCTTCAGTGTATTTTACCAGTCCTTTGATCCCGGTCTGGACGGCCGCCTGCTTCAAAAAATAGCGCATACCGGTTAAATAAACATTACCATGAATATGGATCTCCAATGTTTTCATCCGCAAATAATTCAGCTGGAGCGCGTTTGTAACGCATGCCTCGCCTATCTGTTCACTATCATTTTCCCCGTTATCAAATCCCGGTCTATCAGCAATCGATAATAATATATCCCATTTGCCAAACCGGAGATATAGAGATCAAATTGATATTCTCCGGCAGGTTGGGTTTCGTTTACCGGCGTGCTTACTTTCTGGCCGTATACATTATAAATAGATAAGTTAATATGGGATTTGCCGGGTAATGACCAGGTGAATTTTGATTGATCGCTACATGGGTTTGGGTA
>JAUXII010000299.1 GCA_030621075.1 Lentimicrobiaceae bacterium | reverse complement strand
TCACCCATTTTTACTTCAAAGAGTATCAATGAGGTCATAAAAGCGGAGATTTATCTAAAATCTGAAAACTTTCAGAAAGCCGGTGCTTTCAAGTTCAGAGGCGCCATTAATAATGTATTGTCCCTAAGCCGGGAAGAACTTAAGCATGGTGTATGTACTCATTCCTCGGGAAATCACGCTCAGGCACTTGCCCTGGCAGCTCAAATAGTAGGAATCAAGGCTTACATCATAATGCCTGAGAATTCTTCCAACGTAAAAATCGCAGCCGTTAAGCACTACGGAGGGATAATAACTTTTTGCAAACCAAACCTTGCATCAAGAGAAAAAACACTAAAAAAAATCCAACTGGAAACAGATGCCTGTGAGATCCATCCGTATAATAATTACAGAACCATTGCAGGCCAGGCCACATCAGCCAAAGAGCTTCTTGAGGATATTAAAAACCTGGATTATATCATGGCCCCTGTGGGAGGAGGAGGCTTGTTAAGTGGCACCGCACTTGCAACACATTACCTCTCTCCAAAAACAAAAGTTATTGCCGCAGAACCAGAAAAAGCCAATGATGCGTACCTCTCATTCTATTCCGGAAAATTTGTTCCATCAGTTAATCCACAAACCATAGCCGATGGCTTATTAACCTCCCTGGGAAGCCTTACCTACCCTATTATCAAAAAATATGTTCATCAAATTATTACAGTTAAAGAAGAGTCGATCATTAATGCTATGAAACTTGTGTGGGAACGTATGAAAATAATTATTGAACCCTCCTCAGCAGTACCAGTAGCTGCTTTGCTGGAAAGTGCATCTTCCCCCAACCCGAAACTGGAGCTTACCGGAAAACGAATAGGTATCATTATCTCCGGTGGCAACGTTGATCTTACAAAATTACCATGGTAAAATAGTCGGCAGTCGGCAGTCGGAAAATAAACTTTGAACCTTGAACTATGAACAGCACAAAAACTCAACTATACCTTATCCCAAGTACACTGGGCGACACACCATTAAATACAGTTTTACCTGATCGCAACAGGAAGGTTATTAACAGCCTCAAAACTTTTATTGTTGAAGATACTAAATCGGCCAGAAGGTTTCTTCGAAAAGCAGGATATAAAGGGAGCTTCGAAGATATTACATTCCATGTGTATAACGAACATTCCCTGGTAACTGATCTGGCAATAATAATGAACGCGTTATCGTCTGAAATAGACGCCGGACTGCTTTCTGATGCCGGATTGCCTTGTGTGGCCGACCCTGGAGCAGAAATTGTTAGAGAGGCTCATCAAAAAAATATCAAAATTATTCCACTAACCGGCCCATCCTCTATTTTCCTTGCCCTGATGGCTTCAGGATTCAATGGACAGAATTTTGCCTTTAACGGATACTTGCCTATAGGAAGAGGTGAGCGAATAAAGAAAATCAAACAACTCGAAACAAAAGTCTATAGAGAAGATCAAACGCAACTATTCATTGAAGCCCCCTACCGGAACAGGCAGCTTATCGAAGCGTTGATCAAAGCCTGCCATCAGGATACAAAACTTTGCATAGCATCAGATTTGACCAAAGAAACCGAATTTATCAGAACAAAAAAAATGTCAGCATGGAAAAAGGGCCTACCGGATATTCACAAAAGGCCAACGGTTTTTTTGCTTTATAAGTAAGTATCCGTCCGGGTTTGCTTTGACAGGATTAATAAATCAATCTCATACTTACTGTTATAGCAGTAATTATCCACATACTTATTTGATTTTTGTTTGCAAATGTAGTGAGCAATATAATTATTACTGCCATAGAAGTAATAATTACATCTTATGTGGATTTTCTTAGCTAATCAGGGAACTTTTTTATATATTTGCCGTTATAGCAGTAAGAATCATATGAAATTGACAGATAATATTGGAAGAATGGTGAAGTTTCACCGCAAAAAAGCAGGATTGAACCAGAAAGAACTGGCAGATCTGGCAGGTTTAGGAAAGACCGTGGTATTTGACATTGAAAAGGGTAAAGAGACCGTAAAATTGAATACCTTACTTAAAGTGCTGGAAGCCTTAAATATAAAGATCAATTTTAATAGTCCTTTGATGGATCAATTTTTTGACAAAAGGCAATGAGAAAAGCAAAAATATTTGTAAATAATATTGAAGCCGGGGTTTTTTCTGAAATAGAGCCATTAAAAAGCTACAATTTTACTTACCATGACAACTATAGTGGGATTCCGGTCTCATTAACGATTCCATTAAGGGAAGAACCCTATTATTTCAATCAATTCCCACCGTTTTTTGATGGTCTGCTGCCTGAAGGGTTCCAACTGGAGGCATTATTAAAACTAAAGAAAATTGACAAGAATAATTTATTCAGCCAGTTAGTTGCAACAGGCGGTGACCTGGTTGGTGCCGTTACAGTTGAGGAGGTAAGATGAACAGGTGCCCGATAACATATGAACTGTGCGATGGAAAGTATTCTTCGTTGGGTATTAAACAAATATCTTCACGGCTCTCACGATTGAATGACCTTGGATTTTCTGCCGAAGAGCAGAGG
>JAUXII010000284.1 GCA_030621075.1 Lentimicrobiaceae bacterium | reverse complement strand
GATTCATCACCGGTCTGGTTTTCGAATACGGCAACTGCTATGAGGTTTTCGTTCAGGTTTTGGGTCTCTATATTTTTTATCAGATAAATAATGAATAGTATGGCGATAATAACTAAAACCCCAATTATTATTACAGGATATTTTCTCTTTTTGAGCCAGGATGATCTGGATGGTCTTTGAATAGCCTTTTTGGGAGAGTCCAGATCACCTTCCTGCAGAGCATATACTTTTACAGGATGGTCGATATTTTTCAGTATTTTTTCACCAATGAATTCCGTCTTAATCTCCACTTTGTTTTTAATATCTTCATACACCCTTCCTGAGATATAAATCTCACCGGGTTCACCTGATGCTTCAATCCTGGAAGCTATGTTCACTCCATCACCAAATACATCACCTTCTTTTACTATAATATCACCGATATGAATACCTATACGAACCAATAATGATGACTCTTTGCAACATGCTTTCTGAATCTCTATTGCACAACTGACAGCATCGAACGAACTTTGAAAAATAGATAATGTTCCGTCACCAATTTCCTTGATAAACTCGCCGTTAAATTTTTCTATGGCTGATTCATGGATTTTCCTGTTTTTCTCAAGTACTTCCATGGCTCGCTTTTCATCATTCGACATAATAGCCGAATACCCGACTATATCGGTAAACATGATAGCGGCAAGTTTGCGTTGTTCTCCCATTGGAAAATATGTCGTAAATCAGTTAATAAAATATATTCTGTACCGCATAAAGCGGAAATACAATTATGTTTTCATAATGATCAAAATTCTCAAGGGATATACGCATTCCGTTTTTGATCCTTTTTTCATGTAGAAAGATTCTCAGGCTTTGCATCTTTCCCTGGGTTCCTGCTTTTACTTCCAGGGGTAAAATGGAATTATCTTTCTGAATCAGGTAATCCACCTCGGCATTGCTTCCTTTTTTTTCACGATGCCAGTAATATAATTGTGGTTTCGCGACTTTTGAGAAGTTTTTAACGAGTTCAGTTCCAACAAACTGTTCAGCCAGGCTTCCTTTGTTTATTGTAGTGAAATCATTTGCAACAAGATGTTCTGACAGGTTCAGACCAAGAATACGCTGAAAAACTCCATGGTCAAACATGATAACCTTAAATTTTTTCGGATTTACTTCTGCACCCAATGGCAATCCGTTTGCAGCAGTATGTTTTACCTTGTATATCAATCCTGCCATTTCCAACAAGTCCAATGCCTCTTTGGTTTGGGCATGATTGGCAGAATCGGATGCCTTAAATATATTAAACTTGTTACCTGATTGCCGGACCACCGAATTAAATACTTCTCTGATCCTCGTTGAAGGTACCCTTATCTTATATTTTGCAAAGTCATCTTCAAACCCGGCGATCAACTGATTTAATATAACCTGGGATTGATGATAATCACCAGTATCAATAAAAGTTTGTACGACCTCAGGGAGTCCTCCAAAAAGAAGGAATTGCTTTAAATAGCTATTAAGTTTTGAATGGATGGCAATGTTTAAAGGGTTATCATATCCGCTTTCCTGTTTTATCCTGTAAAGCTGCTCCTGATCTAAAGCCAGTAAAAACTCGTCAAATGAAAGGGGGTACATGAATAGATTTTCAATTCTCCCCACACCGAAGGACGGAATTTCCTTCAAAGCAAATTCTAGCAACGATCCTGCTGCAACCAGATGTAGTCCCGGACGCTTTTCATGGAAAAACCTTAACGACGAAATAGCAGGAAGGCACGCCTGTACCTCATCGAAAAACAACAATGTCTTTCCATCTTTGATGGGAATATTATAATAGGCCGAAAGGTTCCTGCATAGATCATCGGGATTAAGATCCTTATCAAAAAAGCTGTGAATTTCCCGATCAGATTCAAAATTCACTTCAAGATAAAAATCAAAGCTTTTTGCAAATTCCCTTACAGAATAGGTTTTCCCAACCTGTCGCGCCCCTCTGATCAATAATGATTTTCTGTTAGGGTTAGATTTCCAACGTAAAAGATCCTCATTAGCAAATCGTTTCATACAATTACTTCTCCATCATTTAAAAATATCAAGGCTATAATTCTCCAAAATCGAAATATGTCGGGGCAAAGTTAACTTAAAAAATGAAATATGTCGGGGCAAAGTTAGTTCATGAAATGAAAAATATTAAATCGAATATCGTTCAATCGTTACGTCGTTCAATCGTTCAATCACTTCGGTTTAATCAACTCCTGAAATGGGGTATAATCCCGCAACGACTCAAAATCCATCGCTTCATAAATGAGGATATCATAATACCACAAATTAAATCCCTGTGCTATGGCATCACGTAACAATTGAACTGCCAGCTCTTTGTTACCCAACACAGTAGCGATTCTGGCCATCCAGTATGAATCCTTCCCGAATAAATAGGGCCGGTCCAGGTCTGTCAGAAGCATGCTGATCCTTTCAGCTTCCTCTCGACTTCCTTTTCGGGCAGCAATGGCTCCCAGGTATCCCCAGGGTTCTATTTTTTCAGGCTCCTCTTCGGCCAGCAATTCAAATAGCTTTTGTGATTCATCCCATCGTTCTGCCACATAATAAGCTGTTGCCAGTTCACTACTGTAGTCTGTTAGAAAATTGTTGTTATACCATTGAATAGAGCGCTCAATTACTTTGTTTGCATCTTCCATATAACCATGGGCTCTTAATTCCTGGGCCGTGATGAACATCAACCATCCGGGCGTTGCGG
>JAUXII010000023.1 GCA_030621075.1 Lentimicrobiaceae bacterium | reverse complement strand
TTGTCTACCAATACTTCATCCATTTTTTTATCTGCTTCATCAGTTGTTAATGAAACATCTTCTTCGAATGGCAGTTTTTCAGTTTCTGCAACAAATTCTTCTAATTGTTGGATAAATTGCGAACGCCCTTTCGTACTGAAATCAACAAAATCTTTATTGGCATTATTGCCTAATACACCATCGAAAAGACTTTGTTTAACTAGCAGGCCCGCAGCTATTTGTTGTTCAATGGAATTGCGTGTGATGAAATTTAAAATGGTAAGTTTATTGCTTTTTTGTCCCAGCCTGTCAATTCGGCCAATCCGCTGGTTCTTTTTTGCCGGGTTCCAGGGAAGCTCAAAATTAATTAGAATATCAGCCACCTGAAGGTTCAAGCCGGAGCCACCTGCCTCTGTCGATAAAAATATTTTATAATGTTTATTCTCTTCAAATTTTCGGATTAGCTCACCCCTCGATTTCACAGGAATCTTTCCATTCAATTCTACAAAACCAATATTATTGTCGCGCAGCATTTTTCCGATTAGTTTATGCACTTTAATCCATTCTGAGAAAATAATGATTTTACGGTCGGTATTTTGTACATCAAGTTTTTCTAATAAAATATATTTTAGCTCCTCTAATTTTGGTGATTCGTTGGTTTCATCATCAATCAGATAGGTTGAGTCGCACACCATTCTCATACTTGACAACAATAACATCAAACGCTGCAAATCATAAGGAGTAAGGAACTTTTTTCGGAGTATTTGCGCCAGGCCTTTTGCATATGAAGCGTGATAATCAGCTTGTAAGGGTGATAAGTTGACGGGGATATTTGTTTGTTGAATGTTTGGCAGTTGATCAAGCACCTTCCTTTTTTCTCGTCTTATTAATATTTTTTCCAGTTTTTTATTGAGACTTTTAAGGTTATAGTATCCATTAATTTTGTTATGCCTTTCTGGATCGAAAAGGCAATGTTGGTACGAAAATTCCCACAAAGGGCCAAAAAAGTACGGATCGAGAATGCCCATTATAGAAAAGATATCAATTAATCTGTTCTCAATAGGTGTACCTGTAATTACCAATTTGTGCTTTGCATCAATTCTTTTTAATGAAGATGCCGTTTTAGTTTCATAGTTTTTTGCTCGTTGTGCTTCGTCAAGAATCAGAAAGTCGATGCCTGCTTTGTTTATTGCCAGTTGGTCACGCAGCACTGTTTCATAATTTACAATGAAAAAATAATGATCCTTATCTTTGTACTGCTTTGCACGTTCATCAGGAAAACCTTGCACAACCATAGCTTTCTCATCAGAGAACTTTTCTATCTCATTTTTCCACTGTTCTTTTATAGATGCGGGGCAAACCACCAGGGTTTTTTTAAAGTTGAAAATTTCTTTTTTTAATATTGCCGTGCCAATAGCTTCGATGGTTTTCCCCAATCCCATTTCGTCAGCAATTATGGCTGCTTTACGAAAAAGCGCATAAGTAATGCCCTCTTTTTGATACTCGAATAATTGGAGTTTTACAGCACTAAAATCGGGTTTATACGACTCAGCAAGTTTATTAAGCATCTCTTTTTCAAATACCGATTCAAGCTTTTCATTTACTTCAGGTCGAATACGGATAATCATACTATTTGCTGTTTCTTCTATAAACCCCAGGAATGATGTAATTTCATCATTTTCGATAAAATGGGATTTTTTGAAATACCTCGAAATCAGGAGTTGCTCTTCCAAAGCCAATTCGTGTGGATAATGCCATGTTATTTTGTAATCATTCAACGGGTCACAATATATTTCGATAAAAGGGTATGTTTTATTCAAGCTTTTATATAAACGTTTGTTTTCTTTCAACTTTTTGAAAGCAAACATAATATGTTTTGTTGTGCCCAGTTTGTTCAGCTTCGAATCCATGCTATCGCTATAACCAGTTTCATTTTCGAAGTCGCGAAGGAACACTTTGTATTTAATACCCTTTTCATTGGTTAAAATGTGGTCGCCATGGATATTTGCTGCCCACTTTATATGGTATTCGGCCTGATCGGCTTTTTGTTGTCGTTCTTTCAATACACGCTGCACCATTCCTTTTCTTGTGTATTTTTTATGTTCAACGTGCTCTTTTGGTTCAAGCAGGTGCAATTCGTTTTCAATCTGTAACAAGCAGGCAAAAGAATTTTTATCCCATCCGCAAGCTTCTTTCCCAACGGAAGGAATCATATTGCTATCCTCTTCAATGGTGAGTGCATATTCAGTGGCCGTATCGGTTATTTCGCTGCTTACAATCAACTCGTACCTGACATGTGATTGTGATAAAATCTGACATGCGCCATTATTAAAAATAATTTCGCCAAATGCTAACTCTTTCTTATCTAATTGTTCTCGTAAATTATCAATCTGGTTTTTAATAATTTCAGCTATTTTCATTGGTGGTCATATTTAAGTTAAATTAATGTTGATGTAATCGCATCCCTTTTCTTTGATTCTACTCTTGTTTGTTCAGCGTAAACAGGCCATTTTTTGGCAACCTCATTTATTTGTTGAATAATCTGATTAGCTTTTTTAATGTTCATGGATTTTGCCACGGCAAGAAGATCGTTTTTTGAAATGTTATCTCTATTACCATTTACACTTAAAGCATGTTGACTTACCCATTTACTGCTTGATTTGTAAGAATGGCAAACATCATAAGCAGGGGCTAGCTCCCACACGCCACCATCTTTTAGTCTAAATGCAATGTTTTTTGTGTGATCATCGCAGTTTTTGGCTATTACATTAAACACCATTCTTCTAAACATCTGCTCAGCCTGTGGGTAAGGCAATCTTAACAATCGCATAGTTTGAAATAATTGCTCATAGCTATAACTTTGCACTTCATTGTAGTCGTAGTGCTGCATGGCACAAAAGGTTTGCATGTGGTGTTTAACGTCACTGCCTTCACGATCAAAACGTTTGGTCATAAAATGCGCCCTGTCATTTTCTTCCAGCAGGCGGCATTCCGTCATCTCAATCTCACAATTTTTTGCCATTAAGTAATAGGCCATTTCTACACGGCCGTATCCCTTGGTATCTCCAAGTTGCGTATCGCTAACCCCATCCAATTTAATAAGCCAATGCTCAAATCCTTTTGGTGCCCGTGTTTGGCCCGACCTTACCTGGCCCGTTTTTTCATTAAACGCAATTATTGCTTTTGCCCTCATTCCACCTGCAGATGTACCAATTCTTAAAATGTCCATCATAGCATGTTGCTCATCTGCATTCAGGTTGGTTTCAAAAGCATCACGTTGATTTAATATCTTCTTTGATAATTCAACCAGATTATCTACTTCTACGTTAAAGGTGTTTTTAGCTTTTTTAAATTGAGAAGGCTGAAATTCTAATGCTCCCATTCCACGGGTTCCAATGAAACAAAGTTTCTCAACCGGATTCATCGTATCCGATGCCCTGCCTTGTTGGGCTAACCATGCATCAATTAATTGATTACCATACTTGTCCGGTAGTGAATCAGCCAATAATCCCGGCAGACCATTAAATGTAGTTTTTCCTCGCAATTCCGGGAAAAAAAATATTTGTTTTCCAGAGGTGATGGGCATCTTTAATGGAGACAAGTTTAAACCTTTTGTTAAAAACGTTGAATCATATTCAAAACTCCCTAATAGTTTATTATCATCCCATGCAATAGCACCTATTGTTTTACCCCATATATTAACAAAAGCTGTTTTTATCATTACCAATCACTTTCAGGTTTATCACTCGTTTTTTTATTACCGGCTCTTTGTCTTTTTTGTTGCTCTAATTTAGCCAGTTCTATTGGGCTTATTTGTTCTTGTATCTTAAAAACATCCATTATATATAAAAGATCAAGCACCCGAAGCACCTTAATAACTGTACTTAACATTACTGTTTCTCCACGTTCTAATAAACTCAGTGTAGAACGACTAATACCAGCTGCATCAGATACGTCTTTTTGGGTCTTATTTTGATTTAAGCGATGGAACTTTACGAAGGCACCAATGGTCTCGGTAAGTGCATTATCACTCATAGAAATCCAGTTTGTGTATGATAAATCATTCATAAAGCATTGTTTTATTGTTTAACGACTGATAAATCATTCAAAAGTAATATAAATTTTTAAATTTGAATTATAAATCCTCCTCCTAAATAAAATATAGGCGGCGTCATTCCGGGCTTGACCCGCAACCTCTTTGTATTTGACACAATGTTTCGACGTAACGAATTAAACCAAATACTTCAAAAATCGCCCAATTGACAATCGTTCAATCAAAAAACAAATTCCAACCAACTCTTTTCATTATTAATCAGATTTTTATACATTTGCAGCCCTTTTGAGGGGATAACGATTATTAATACTTAAATCAATAAATTACGATGAAGGTTTATCAGACGAGTGACATACGAAATATTGCGCTGATTGGTGGTGCAAAGACCGGGAAAACAACCCTTGCGGAAGCAATGCTTTTTGAAGGTGGTAAAATCAATCGAAGAGGATCGGTTGATGAGAAAAATTCAGTATCCGACTATAGAGAAATAGAGCTGGAAAGACAAAATTCCGTTTTTGCTTCCGTTCTCAATGCAGAATTCGGTGGAAAGAAAATAAATATACTCGACACACCGGGATTTGATGATTTTATTGGTGACGTGGTCTCCTCTCTTTATGTGGCCGACACAGCCGTTATGGTACTTAATGCTCAAAATGGTATTGAGGTAGGGACCGAAGTTACATGGAGGTGGACGGCAAAGTATAACAAACCGGTCATCTTTGCTATAAACCATCTTGAACATGATAATTCAAACTTTGAAGAAGCCGTTGAACAACTGAAAAAACATTATGGCGGAAGTGTTGTCATTTGCCAGTATCCTGTTAATGTCGGACATGGATTTGATTCGGTGATCGACTTGTTGAAAATGAAAATGTATAAATTTCCGGCCAGTGGTGGTAAGCCGGAGATAACGGATATTCCGGATGCTGAAAAAGCAAAAGCAGAGGGGCTTCAGAATGCAATGATCGAAGACCTGGCTGCTATTGACGAAGACCTGATGGAAACATATTTTGAGAATGGAACACTTACGGAAGAAGAGATACAAAAAGGGTTACATTTAGGTATTAGGAACAGAGGGGTATTTCCGGTTTTATGTATAAATGCCAAACAAAATATGGGTGTCAACAGATTGTTGGAGTTTATTAATGGCAGCGCACCTGCACCCGATGAAGCCATTCAACCAAAAACAAACAGCGGAAAAGAACTCGCATGTAAAGTGAGTGATACCGTTAACGTATTTGTTTTTCAAACAACCATTGAACCTCATCTTGGAGAAGTCTCTTATTTTAAGGTTTACGGTGGAGAGCTTCACGAATCTATTGACCTGGTAAATATTCAAACACAATCAAAAGAGAGATTGTCACAACTGTTTGTTTTTAATGGAAAGAACAGAGAGAAAGTTGAAAAACTGAAAGCCGGCGATATTGGTGCTACCATTAAGCTGAAAAACGTAAATACCAACGATACACTTTCTGTGTCGAATAATGATGACTTTGTTACTCCTATTGAATTTCCTGATCCTAAATTCCGCATGGCCGTGAAAGCAATAAATTCGGCTGACGATGAAAAACTTGGCTTAGCCTTTAATGATCTTCGCAAAACCGATAAAACCATCAAAGCGGGTTATTTTAAAGAGCTTCGTCAGATGATTATTGAAGGCCAGGGAGAGCTTCATCTCAATATTATTAAATGGCATTTTGAAAATCAATATAAAATACCCGTTGAATACTTTACACCAAAAATTCCATACAGAGAGACGATTACCCGCGTGTCGCAGGCTTCGTATCAACATAAAAAACAATCAGGTGGTGCCGGGCAATTTGGTGAGGTGAGCATTGTTCTTGAGCCATATGCAGAAGGGCTTCCAAAACCATTGAGATTTAAGATTAAACAGACAATGAGAAAATCGTCTGTTCAACCATTGAACATTCAAAAAGGCGATGGCGAGATTGTTGTTAATGTAAGGGGCTTAGATGAGATAGAATTGGAATGGGGAGGCAAGCTGGAATTTTACAATTGTATTGTTGGTGGTGCTATCGACGCCCGTTTTCTACCGGCCGTACTGAAAGGGGTTATGGAAAGAATGGACCAGGGCCCGCTTACCGGATCTTATGCCCGGGATATCCGTATTTGTGTTTATGATGGTAAAATGCACTCTGTCGATTCCAATGAGATTTCCTTTAAAATTGCAGGGAAAACAGCTTTTGGTATGGCTTTTAAAGAAGCAGGCCCAAAGATCCTTGAACCGATTTACGACCTGGAGGTAATTGTTCCTGAAGATAAAATGGGGAATGTGATTACAGACCTTCAAGGCCGCCGTGCCATTATTATGGGAATGGAAGGCGGTACCATTAAAGCCAAAGTCCCACAGGCAGAAATGGCCAGGTATTCAACAGCTTTAAGTTCGTTAACCAGTGGTTGGGCAACCTACTCAATGAAGTTCGCCGAATATGCTCCGGTTCCAAATGATGTTCAGGATAAATTGTTGAAAGACTACGCAGAACAACAGAAGGAAGAAGAATAGATTCCTTGGGATATACGATATCCGAATAATGAATAACGATATTCGAATTCCGTGCCCGTCAGGTGTTTCACCTGACGGAATCACCAAATATTATATGAATAGGTCTATTAGCCTTGAATAATCCTCCCCGGTCAGTTTATGATGGCTTCCCGTTACGTTGTTGTGAATCATCACCTTCATAATATCCTCTTTTTTATCGGCACCTATTCCAAAAGCCGAAAGGCTTACCGGGCAATCAATTCTGTGAAAAAATGATTCCAAAGAGTTAATTGTATCATCGGGATTGTTAACACCAAATATGTTTTTCCCCAGGGTGGTTATTCTCTCAGGAATCCGCTCTTTTTGTAATTTTAACCAGGCTGGATAAATAATAGAAAGAGAAGCCCCATGTGGAATATCATAAAGCAGTGATAAAACATGCCCGGCACTGTGCACTCCCCAATCACCACCGACACGTCCGTACATGGTTAGCTTGTTTAAAGCTGCTGTGGCAGCATACATGATATTAGCCCTGAGTGAATAATTTTCGGGATCATCCAGTAATGGCGGGCCATATTTTATCGCTTCTTTTATGATGGCATATACAAAACGATCGGATAATGGAGCCTCTCCCTCACCAAAATACGCCTCTAAGCAATGAGCTATCAAATCAGCTATTCCATAAGCAGTATAATCTTTTGGTACACTGAATGTGTTTTGTGGATCAAGAAAAGAGTGACGCGGATACAACAGGTCGTTTCCCCATCCCAGTTTTTCTTTTGTGCTGTTATTCTGAATAACGGCAAACGGGTTCATTTCGGTGCCTGTGGCAGCCAGGGTCAGGACAGTAATAAGGGGAATGGCCGTTTTAGGTTTGATGGTACCGTTATAAAAATCCCATCCTGAAGTTTGAACAGGTATGGTAATTGAAATGATCTTGGCTGAATCAATAACACTTCCGCCACCAACAGCCAAAACCAGGTCAACCTGATGTTTTCTTCCAAGTTCGGCTGCTGCATCAACATCTTCAATAACAGGATTGGGTTTAATCCCACTGTATTCAAAAACCGTTGCCTGAATGCCATTCAATTGGGAAATAACTTTTTGATAAATCCCATTGCGCTTAATTGATCCCCCACCATAAACAAGCAATATTTTTTTACCATAAGGCTCAACGGTACTTCCAAGATCGTTCAATACACCTCTTCCAAAATGTAAATTAGTTGGATTATAAGCGATAAAATTTTCCATATTTTTTTTGTTAATGTTTGTTTTTCATAACAAAAGTAATCGTTCCCCCATTCATAAGTTCGGAATGAAGAAAGTAATTTCGATTTATTTCTTTGCCGTTAATAAGTACTTTGTAATATGGAGGCTCGGCGATTTCAGTATATGATGATAAATTGAACGGGAGCCACTTCAGTCTTATTATCTGTCCCTGGATTTAATTTCAGCCTTTGCTTCCCTGAACTGCGCCCTGAAAATTAACACTCCTCATAGCTTCCCCTAAAAGATCAGGCTAGTCATGAGAGTTAAAAAAAAAATTCAAACAACCTCTGAAAAGCGGGGATAATGATTAAACCGAAAAACGCCTTGAAATATCTATTACCTTTTCCTATTTTTCCGATTAACATATATACACTAATTTATTAACTTAAAAACAGGTAAATCATGAAATCACAA
>JAUXII010000142.1 GCA_030621075.1 Lentimicrobiaceae bacterium | reverse complement strand
GATAGCGAGTTGTCAACATTTAACATAACCAAGTACCTGAACGATGCGTCATACGTTCGATTAAAAGCTATAACTTTTGGATATAACTTTCCTGCAAGTATAACAAAAAAGTTACATTTTTCAAACCTGCGGATGTATATTATGGGCACCAATATTTTAACTTTTACCAACTATCCGGGTTGGGATCCTGAAGTTAACCGCGATAACTCTGCGAATGTTACACAGGGGGTTACCTATCTGAGCCCACCACAGGCAAAAACCTGGACATTTGGAATAAATTTTGGTTTTTAATCTCAAAAATTTAAGAAAATGAAAAAGATAAATTATATAGTCTCGATATTAATGGTGATTGGGATACTAATGACTTCATGTGAAAAAGTACTTGATGTTTATCCTACACTTGACTTATCTGATGAAACAGCGCTTATCACAGAAGAGGGACTTCAAACAGCCTTGATCGGTGCATACGACAGGCTCCAGTCGGGTTATTTATATGGAGGCCGTATTTGGGTTGGAGGAGATATGTTAGCCGATAATGTGAAGAAATCAGGAGATTACGCCCTGGTTTATGAGGAAATACAGTTTATGGAAAAAACCCTCTCTCCCGATAATCTGATAACCGCAGTTTTTTGGGGTGATGCTTATTTTACAATTTATGTTGTGAACAGGATACTTGAAGTCATTAAAACGGGTGAAGTTGAGGTGCCGGCTGATGAAAAAAACCGGATAAAGGGAGAATGTCTTTTTATTCGTTCCCTATTGTATTTTGATATGGTCCGATACTGGGGAAACCCAAAAAATGGATTGGGGGTCCCGTTAGTACTGGAACCTTTAGAAATAAATGCTCAGCCTTCACGAGATCCAAGTACTGTTATATATGCCCAGGTTATAGCTGATCTCCAGGAAGCCATTAATTTGCTTCCCAGAAAAAAACAAGAACGTGCTGATAGTTATGCTGCTGAGGCTTTGTTATCACGGGTTTATTTTTACAATAAGAATTATACTGAAGCTGCCATTGCTGCAACTCACGTTATTGAGAGTGGGGAATATTCTCTTGTAGCTGATGTTCTGGAAAACTACCTCGACTATGATGTGGCTGTTTTAGATGAGGTTATTTTTGCATTGAGAAGCGCTCCTAATGATTATAGTTGTGGCACATTGAATGGGTTTTTTAGAAAGGCTTCAACACCACGTTTCTCTCCCTCTAATAAGATGATGGAAGTGTTCAGGTTTTTAAGTGGTGAAGATGACCAGCGTTTTACGAAATTATTTGTTACCATTGAAGGGAAGACCTACACAACAAAATATGACAACAGGTACATGCACATTCCCGTGATCAGGTTGGCAGAACTATACCTCACAAGAGCTGAGTGCAGATTGGAAGCAGGGGATCAGTCAGGTGCAATTGCTGACGTTAATGTTATTAGAGAAAGGGCAGGGCTTGACCCGGTTACATCGCTTACTTTTAGCAATATTTATTGGGAACGTTACCAGGAACTGTTTTTTGAAGGTGATAACTTTCATAACCAAAAGCGCCTCCAGAAACCGAAAATTTCAAACATGGATTTTCCATGGGACAGCCCAAGGTTGCTATATAAGATTCCGCAACGCGAAATTGATGTGAACCCTAATTTGGTGCAAAACTAAAAAAGCACTATTCGTTTTCGTAAATACTGAAATCCCAGGCACTTAGATTGAATGTAGTGGTTTGATTTATTACAATATTTTCCCTGGTGAACACTTCTTTGTATTTACCAATATGAGATTTTCCTATTATTGTAACCTCCTGATCATTTGGTGAAAGGTTAAACAGTGCAACTATCTTGTCATCTTCTTTTTCCCTGATGAAAGCAAAAACAGTTGTGTCATCAGATGTTTGCAGAATTGTCATTTCTCCTCCAAAGTCACCGTTCCACAGTGCTTTGTTCCTTTTCTTCAAAGAGAGGAGTGTTTGATAAAACAGATAATATTCAGAATCTTCATCCCACTGAATGGTGTCTTTCTCAAAAAACCGGAGTCTTTTATCCAATCCGGATTCCTGGCCGCTATAGATCAGCGGCATTGCAGGTACGGTAGCTGAAAGTGCAGCAAATGTTTTCACTGCATCACCAAGCCTCTCTTTAACTGTACCATTCCATGAATTTTCATCATGGTTAGAGGTGAAGTACATCCTGTATGCGCCATGGGGATAAGTGTTTTCTATTTTTGAGAAATATTTTGTTAAATCAGAAGCATTCATTTCCCCTTTTGCAACCTGGTTCATTATATGATGAAATTCCCATCCGTAATCCATATCAAAAGCATTAACTACCAACTCGGGTTCTTCCGATTCGGCCAACATAAACATAGGTTTTATAGCGTCGAGCTCTGCCCTGGCATCATCCCAGAAATCGACCGGAACCATGCCGGCTACATCGCATCGATACCCATCGATATTTACCTCTTCGACCCAGAATCTCAGTGCACCGATCATATAAGTCCTTAATTCCAGGTTGTCGTAATCCAATTGAAGGACATCAGTCCAGTCAAAGGGGGAGACCAGGTTGCCATTTTCATCTTTTTTATACCATTCCGGGTGATCCGTAACAAGCTGGTTATCCCATGCCGTATGGTTGGCAACCCAATCAATGATCACATACATCCCCATTTCATGTGCGTTGTCAATCAATGTTTTTAAGTCGAACATGTTTCCGAATTCAGGGTTTAAGGCGAGATAATCTTTAACAGCGTAATAGCTGCCCAGAGATCCTTTCCGGTTTTTCTCCCCAATTGGGTTGATTGGCATAAGCCATAAAATGTCCACCCCCATATTTTTCAGTCTTGGCAGGTGTTCAATAAAAGCATTTATAGTTCCTTCCGGTGTATACTGCCTGATATTAACCTCGTATATATTGGCATTTTTTGTCCAATCCAGGTGGTTAACATTGGTCTGCTCTGGTATTTTTTTTACGGTTTCATCGGTTTCTGACGGTTTTTTATTCTGGCAGGAAACCAGAATAAAAACAAGCAGAAGTAATACCACTGCTCCGGTGCTTAAAACAATGTGGTCTGAGAAATAAACGGATAGTTTGTTCATGGTTTTTAATTTTTTTTGGCAAAGATATGAAAACTCCATGATTACGGAGGTGTTTTATATGCCTTTGAGCCCCCCCTTGTGGTTATGGGTTAATTGATCAGAATTTCAAACGAATCACCACCCAGATCAATAACAACCAGATCCTCCTGAACGAAAATATCAGAGCCAAACTGTGAAATGAGTTGAGCGTTTTTGAATCGGTCCGGCAGATAGAACTCGATATGAATTGGCTCATCACTTTTATTGAAAACAACAATACCAATACGATCAAAATATGTTCGTGCAAAAACGTAGGTGTTTGCTGAAACAGAAAGCACTTCAAAATCACCATATATGAATTCCAGGTTTTCTTTTCTGAGTTTAATCAGTTGCTTTACAGTCTCTTTTAATTGGATCTCTTTCTTTGTTAAACATTCAAAAAGCATCATCTTCCGGTTATCAGGATCGTTGCCTCCCGGCATACCGATCTCGTCACCATAAAAAATAACAGGTACCCCGGGAATTGTCATATTCATTGCCATGAGCTGGGCCATTTTTTGATAACCAACAGGATCACCGACGCCGATTTTTCTTGTCCATCCGGCTTTCTTTGCATCTTCATCAAACTTCAAGTCACCGCCAGCATAAGAGATAAACCGTCCTCTGTCCTGGTTGCCTGAGATGTTACCCATCAGGTGATGATGGCCATAATACATAAAGCTTTCGTTAATTATGCTGTTAAGCCTTTCAAAGCTTTCATTGTCGTTGGCAAGGACAGCGATAGCAGCATCATATACATTAAAATCGAACTGCGCGTCAAGTTCGCCGGAATTAACGTAACTGCCTATCAGCTCACCATTTCCATAGGTTTCACCTATTTGAAAAACCGGTTGACCCTTTGAAATAACAATCTTTTGTTTGAGTTTTTGTGTAAGTGTCCGCCAAAAAACTTCAGGAACATGTTTGGTAGCATCATGGCGAAATCCATCCAGCTCATACTCATCAATCCAATAAACAGCCGAATCTGTCAACATCTCATATACTTCCGGCTTTGAGAGATCGAGTGTCGGAAGAAAAACATCAAACCAGGTGGTTAATCTGTGCTCATCCCATCGTTCTGTATTCAGGCTTCCATCAGGGAGGTAAAGATTGGTTACCCAATCAGGATGTGCTTCATAAACAGGATGTTCCTGATGGATATGATTAGCAACAAAATCAAGTAAAATGTTCATTTTATCATCGTGAAGTGCCGATACCAGATTGTGAAGCTCATCAGAGGTTCCATAACGATAATCAATTTTGGTAAACGAGATAGGCCAGTAACCATG
>JAUXII010000221.1 GCA_030621075.1 Lentimicrobiaceae bacterium | reverse complement strand
ATGTGAAGAATAAGGAAAAAGCCTGCCAGCGTGTTGGGATGACCTCTTCCATTTATAAATATCCGGAGACAATCACCGAGGAGGAACTGCTTGAGGTTATTGACTTTATAAATAATGATGATGATATCGATGGATTAATTGTTCAACTGCCACTTCCTGATCACATTGCATCTGAAAAAGTTATTCAGCAGATTAATCCGGCTAAAGATGTTGATGGTTTTCATCCCGTAAATGTTGGCCGGATGGCATTGAATCTGCCCGCCTATGTTTCAGCTACACCTTATGGTATTCTTCAATTATTGGAAAGATATAAGATCGAAACAGAAGGGAAACGCTGTGTTGTCCTTGGCAGAAGCAACATCGTTGGATCACCTGTCAGTATTTTGCTTGCTAAAAAAACCTACCCGGGTAACTGTACAGTAACACTGTGTCATAGTAAAACCCAGAATCTTGAAGAAATTACAAAAGAAGCCGATATTATTATCGCTGCAATTGGCCAGGTTGAATTTGTAACAGCCGGTATGGTGAAAAATGGTGCAGTTGTTATCGATGTGGGCATTCACCGGGTCCCTGACAAATCGAAAGCAAATGGCTACAGACTTGTTGGAGATGTTAAATTTGAAGAAGTGGCTGCTAAATGTAGTTTCATCACTCCTGTTCCGGGTGGTGTTGGCCCTATGACGATAACAGCCTTGCTGATCAATACATTTAAAGCGTTCAAGAAAGAAATATATCCGTAGCACAGGAGTGCAGAGAAATTACAAAAGTTTTGAAAGATCAGGAATTACTTCAAACAGGCAAATTGCTCCCTCTAATGGAGGAGTTTTACAGTATCCAGGGAGAAGGGGCAAACACAGGAAAAGCTGCCTATTTCATCCGGATTGGAGGTTGCGATGTGGGTTGCTATTGGTGTGATGTGAAAGAGTCATGGAATCCCCAAATTCATCCATTAACACCTGCAGATGCGATAATTAAAAATATTAATCAATGCAAAGCCCGTTCAGTTGTTGTTACAGGCGGTGAACCGCTGACTTACAACCTTGACTATCTTTGTAATGAACTAAAAAATAGAGAGATAACTACCTTTCTTGAAACATCAGGAACCTATTCATTAAGTGGTTACTGGGACTGGATATGCCTTTCTCCCAAAAAAAACAAGCCTCCTTTGAAGGAAATTTATACGAAAGCAGATGAACTTAAAGTTATCATATACGATAAGAGTGATTTTAGCTGGGCTGAAGAATGTGCAGCAAAGGTAAAAGAGAACTGCTTGTTATTTTTACAGCCTGAATGGAGTAAACGAAATACCGTCATGCCGTTGGTTATTGATTATGTTATGAAACATCCACGCTGGATAATTTCATTGCAAAGTCATAAATACATGGGAATTCCGTGATAAATGAAGTATGAATGATGAGTTATATTAGGATTTTCTGTATCCTGTTTTTTCTTTCCATTTCCTTGTTTGCGTATACACAGGAGCTATCAACAAAATCGGGAAAGGCTGAGAAGTATTTTCAAAAAGCAACCGCTGAATATCAATTACTGAACTACACTGAAGCCATTCAATATTTGAGACAAGCTCTTAAACAGGATAACCGTTTCATTGAGGCTTTTCTTCTGATGGGTGATATCTATTACGACCAGGACAGCCTGAAAAATGCCGTTGAATGGTATCGTAAAGCTATCTCTGTTGATGAAAATGCATATCCTGATATTTATTTTTTATTAGGTAAACTTGAGTATGAAACAGGCCAGTATCATCAAGCCAAAGATCATCTGAATAAATACAGCCGGATTGATAAGATACCGGACAAGAATAGAACAGCAATGCTTAATTTGCTTGAAAGATGCAATTTTGCCCTTTTTTCCATTAATAATCCGGTGTCTTTTAATCCGGTTAATCTTGGCGATAGTATCAATAGTGTAAATGATGAATATATTAATGCGTTGACCTTAGATAATCAACAACTATATCTGACGGTAAAAAAAGCGAAGGACTCAAATAGTAATAAAATGTTTCAGGATGAGGATTTTTATGTCTCTCGAAAAGCCGGCAAAACATGGGGGAGGGTGAGAGAAATAGGTTATCCTGTTAATACCCCTGGTAACGAAGGAGCATTAAGCATCTCTCCTGATGGAAGGTATCTGTTTTTTGTTGCTTGCCAAAGAGAGGATGGCTATGGCAGTTGCGATATATATATTAGCAGAAAGATTAACAATAAATGGTCAGTGCCTAAAAACTTGGGGCCCATAATAAACAGTTCTTCCTGGGAATCACATCCGTGCTTATCATCTGATGGACGGACCCTTTATTTTTCCAGTACAAGAAAAGGAGGCAAAGGCAAGTCGGATATATGGAAATCCACTTTTCTGCCGTCCGGGAAATGGGGTCCTCCTGAAAACCTGGGAGATACAATCAATACGCCAGACGAAGATATGGCCCCATTCATTCATCCTGATGATAACACGCTCTATTTCTCGTCAAAAGGTCATACCGGTATGGGAGGCCTGGATTTGTTCATTAGCCGGAAAGACAGTTCCGGACAATGGGCTAAGCCACTGAATCTGGGCTATCCAATAAATACCTTTGCTGATGAAATAAACATAGTTGTAGCGTCAAGTGCCGAAAAAGCCTATTTTTCAAGCGATAAGCTGGGAGGAAAAGGGAAAAACGACATTTATTCATTTTTACTGGATCCGGGAATAAAGCCATCAAAAGTAACTTATCTGAAAGGGATAGTTTACGATCAGCAATCGGAAAAGAGGCTTGAAGCTGCATTTGAGCTGATTAATCTTGAGAACGGGCTTGTTGTTGTTGAATCATATTCTGACCCTTTTACCGGAGAATTTTTGGTGTGCCTGCCAACAAAAAAGGATTATGCATTAAATGTTTCATGTGATGATTATCTGTTTTATTCTGAAAATTTTACAATGACCGGTGAGAATCCGGTAACGGATCCATATCTTGTAGATATTCCCCTTAACCCAATTAAGGAAGGAGAGATTGTTGTATTGAAAAATATCTTCTTTGAAACAGATAGTTATCTGTTAAAGGATAAGTCATTTGTTGAGATGAAAAAGATTGAAAGTTTTTTGATCGACAACCCCGGTATTGTAATTGAGATCCGTGGCCATACCGATAACGTGGGTACAGAAGAATACAATGCAGTCTTGTCTGAAAACAGAGCAAAAGCGGTATACGACTTCCTCATCGAACGAGGTATTTCACCCGGCCGATTGTCTTATAACGGATACGGTTTTTCAATGCCATTAGATACCAATGATACGGAAGAGGGGAGAAGCATGAACCGAAGAACGGAGTTCCGGGTTTTGGGTATTGATCCCAAAGTCCCATAATCA
>JAUXII010000052.1 GCA_030621075.1 Lentimicrobiaceae bacterium | reverse complement strand
GTGATATTTCTCCAAAAATCATCGCCAGTATCATCATCAACCCACAAATAAAAAATGAAATATAAAACATTTTGAGTAAATTTGCAAACCAAAACAACCCTTTTAACGACGACTAGGATGAAGCATGAAGTAAATAAACAAGAAGATTTGCAACACAAAGACAACGTACGATTAATCATCGACTATATTCACCGAACCCTTATGCATCATGTGATGTGGTACGGAGAAGTGCAACACCAGTTTGGACGGGAAAAAGCCCTGGAAGCTTTACAAACCGTCTATAAAAAAAGTTATGATATACAGATGAAAAGGCTGTCGAAAGCACTTGGATTTGAAACGAACGATAACCTGCCTGAGCCTTTAATAAACCTTTCTGATGAACAACTACAATCCCTGAAAGAAACCCTGGCTGTTAACTGGTTAGTCAATGATGGTGTTTGGTTTCAGGCTGTTGAGTTCTCAAGGGACATGAATGATGCCAAGCGCTGCAATGACAGTTGTTGGGGGCAATTTTCTCCTTTCGAAGCCTGGTCGATAAAGCAATTTTTAGGCCTGCCGGAAAATTCCGGATTGGACGGCCTTAAGAGGGCATTGAATTTTCGATTGTATGCCACAGTCAATAAGCAGTCGATCGTTGATGAAACACCCTCCGGTTTTGTTTTTCAAATGAATAACTGCAGGGTGCAGGCAGCACGAAAACGAAAAGGGCTTGATGATTATCCCTGTAAATCCGGTGGTTTAGTCGAATATACAACCTTTGCCGAAGCCATCGATTCGAGAATCAAAACCGAGTGCATCGCATGCCCGCCGGATAAGCATCCTGACGATTGGTATTGTGCCTGGAGGTTTTCATTGAATGAACAAAACGGGTGAGAAAGTCTGCAATACTTTCTAATTTATTATTGGTTACTGATTATTTTTGATTTGACTTTTTAATTTTTCATTTTTCATTACCTGTCGGGCTTTCAGCCCTAATTTAATATTAACATCCTGTATCCCAGGGCTCCGTTTCACTTCGCCCTGAGCTTTAACCTTGAATCCTTTCAGTATTCTTACAAAATACATTTTGTGATCCCTGTTAAAAGATTCTATTCGTTTTTATCAAGTGTTATTGATTAATCAGAAATGAAAAATCAGAAACACTAATGAGAAATAACCAATAAAAAATAATAAATGAGGAAGTTGAAAGACGAGGTATTTAATCCTAAGGTTCAATGAACAAAATACTGCCCCCATCAAATAAAGGGCCGTCATAAAGTTCAATTAGCTCGTAATCAAGAGCCCCAACGACTTTTCTGATTTTTTTTCCTTTTTCCAAATGGTCCAGATTACCAATAACAAAAATTTTATCTTGCCAAACACCCATTGCCCCACCTAAAAAACCATGATCAAAGCCAGGTAATATAATATCGTCAGGAGCCACATAACGACCTGTAAAGAACTGTTTAATTAATGCCTTGCTAATGCCCTTATCTGAAGTAATGAAATGATTATCTCTCAATAATAATAAATTACAACGGCAATAACCCTGGTTAATATGAATTCTTTTAAGCTGCCGTGCTTTTGCTAATAGCATGGTGTCGGAAATATCACAATTATGAACAAAATGATGATCAGTGACCACAGCATTATAAATAGCTGAATCCGGATATTTCCCACCAACGTCCCGGGATCCCATTTTGAAAGATATCCCATTATTCTTTAATTCCTTTGTAAATTCTTCAGGGGTATTAGGAGCAACTATTAACTCTTTGCCAACCTTACAGAAAAAAACATCAGGATGTCCGGATATGGCCTCATAGGTAATGCCTGAAGAGGAAAATTCTAATAACTTCCCATATTTACTGAGATTTTCTCTGGCTTCAGCTGGTATTTTTTTATCAACAATAATCAACATAATATTCCCTTCCTTGCAATTCAGGGTCTTTTACAAACCTAACATTTTTATAAAATTTGTTCAGTGCTTTTCTGTTCGCGGCTTCATAACCAATGGCATAATTAAATTGCCGGGGAGCTACAAAAATTGTGATATTTTGCTTGTTTTCAATATTCTTGATCTTCATAAATATATCATGCCAAATTTGCGATAATACCAATTCCCGGAATGAGATATGGAAAGGGCCAGCCAGCAAATCATCCCCACTTATCAACCCCTCTGAAGGGTGCAACCCCAAACGGATAACCTTTACACCCGGCTTTTCAAATATTTTATACACTTCTTTCGACCATTTGACTGCCACTTCAAGAGATAATGGTTTATAATCACCTGATAGATACATCTCTGCCAGCTTTGTATCCCTAATAACCAGGGTTGGATATATCCGTGTATTATCTGCTCCCAATGCGACAATTTGACGGGCTGTTCGTTTCGATTTTTCCAGTGTATCACCGGGCAAGCCAATCATCATCTGCAAGCCCAACCCAAACCCATGTCTTATAACCATTCCGGAGGCTTCAATTATATCGTCCACGGTATGGCCTCTTCCGGAAGCCATCAGCACGCCCTCATCCAACGACTGGGCACCTAACTCAATTGTTTTAACATGGTATTTCTTTAGCAACTGTAATATCTCTGTGTCGATATAGTCGGGACGAGTGGATAATCTGATACTCTTTATGATCCCCTTTTCCACATAAGGGTTTGCCACTTGTAAGTAGCTTTCCTGTTCCGATTTCTTTATCCCGGTAAAGTTCCCCCCAAAAAAACCAATCTCTACATAACTTTTCTTCCATGGTATGGTCGTTAGATATTCACGAATCAGATTATCAACCTCCTCCGGGGTAGGAATTTTCAACCTACCTGATATTTTTTGTTGATTGCAAAAAATACACTGGAACGGACATCCATGTTCCGGAACAAATACGGGAATTGTATAATGTTTTTGCCTGACTTTATTCAACGCTGCAAATAATTACGTAATATTAAAAATGACTTGATCCATCCCAGCAATGGGTACATAATTTTTCCTTTGGAAGGCCAATTGCTTCAACCAGGTCGTCAAGATGTTGGTATCTTAATGATGTTACACCAAGCTTTTTCCTGATTTTTTCAATCATTGCATAATACCTTTCAGTGCCAGGGGTAGCATATTCTTCAAGGTATTTATCTTCCATTCCTTCAATTTCCATTATTGCTTTTCGACCTGCCAGGTCAAGGGTTGATCGGGACGTAGAAAAATTAAGGTATTCACATGGGAATATCAGTGTTGGACATGCTGGCCGTATATGAATTTCTTTTGCTCCGTACTCATTTAATATCTGAACATTATCCTGCAGTTGGGTACCTCTTACAATCGAATCATCACATAGTGCTATCTTTTGTCCATTAATTATTGATTTAACAGGAAGAAGTTTCATTTTTGCGACAAGATCTCTCATCTCCTGGTTTTGTGGCATAAAACTTCTGGGCCAGGTGGGTGTATATTTTACATAGGCCCGTTTGTACGGAATTTGTTTTTCATTCGAATAGCCGATGGCATGAGCAACTCCTGAATCAGGTACTCCCGAAACATAATCAACCACAGCATCATCATTTCTTGCAAGAGCTGCCCCACAACGATACCGAGATTCTTCAACATTAATGCCTTCATAACTGGAGCTTGGATACCCATAATAAACCCAAAGAAAAGCGCATACCTGCATCTCATTAAAAGGTTTTTTTCGTTGTTCGTGAGCATCCGCTGTTAAAAAGATGATTTCGCCCGGGCCAATATATTTTTCAATTTCATAACCAAGATTAGCAAATGCACTTGACTCGGAACTTACCGCAAAAGCTCCGTCCTTTTTCCCTAGTATAATTGGTGTTCTGCCCAGCTTATCCCTGGCCGCATAAATTCCGTCTTTGGTAAGAAGAAGCAATGAACAGGATCCTTTTACTTTGTCATAAACATTTTCTATCCCTTTCTCAAACGATTCTTCTTCATTTATTAACAAGGAAATAAGTTCTGAAGGATTTGTTCCCCCCGAACTTGTTTCCGAAAAGTGCCGGAACTGCTTCAAAGCTCTATCAGTCAATTCTTGTAAATTAGCAATCTTACTCACAGTAACAATGGCAAACTGACCAAGGTGGGAGTTAATGATAATCGGTTGTGGCTCGGTATCACTGATTACCCCAATGCCGCTATTCCCGTGAAATTTTTGAATATCCGATTCAAATTTCGTTCTGAAATACGAATTTTCCAAATTATGGATTGCCCGTTGAAATTCATTCGAATTAAACACCGTCAACCCTCCCCGTTTCGTGCCGAGATGAGAATTATAATCCGTTCCGTAATACAAATCAGTAACACAATCTGATCTTGAGATACAACCAAAAAAACCGCCCATAGTAAATTTTCTTCTTTTAATAGTTAAGAAATAATCGCATTAAGAAACAGGAACAAAACTCCTACATTATAAATCTTCCCTTCTCTCCAAAGCAGCCTGTGCATCTTCTTGAGTACCAAGTAGAATAGCAATCCATCGGGTTTTTTCATTCTGCTCAAGCACGATCTTTACGATCATTGTAAGGGGAACCGACAAAAACATACCCACTGTACCCAGCACATATCCCCAAAATATCAATGAGAGAAAAACCACCAGAGTTGACAGCCCCATTCCTTTCCCCATCATTCTGGGTTCAACAAAGTTTCCAATAGTCACATTAACGGCAATATAACCTCCGGCTGCCCACAGGGCGCCACCTAAACCCAATTGAACCAAAGCAAATAAAACTGCCGGTATGCCAGCAATGATTGACCCGATATTGGGAATATAATTCAACAAAAATGCGATCAATCCCCATAAAATAGCATACTCAACACCAATAATAAGCAAATATATCCAGATCAGGAAACCTGTCATAAAACTAACAATCGTTTTAATGCCCAGGTAATGCCTTACACCTTGACTTATCCGTGTTAAATAATCCAGCGATCCGTCCGGGGCCTTAGTAATAGCTTTAGTCTTAACGGGAAAACTGTTAAGTTCCAGAAGTAAGAAAAAAACAATAAAAAAAATCAAAAAGATATTCCCCATTATTCCACCTACTTCAGTAATAGCCCCAGCAGTGAAACGGATGATCTTTCCCGGATCGAGCATGTTGGAAATTTCCTCATACGAGATTGATAACCCTCTATCATTTAATGATTGAATAAGTGAAGCGGCCATGCTATTCAGGGAGGCTTCATATTTCGGAGCATCCTTAATAAATTGCTTTAATGACCCGCCAATTAATTCACCAATCCCACTAAATATCAACACAACCCCCACTAATACAATGAACATAGCAATAACATGAGGTACTTTTCTTTTCCCCAGCCATAGGATCGGTTGTGCACAGATAACACTGATGAAAAGAGCCAATAATACAAGTGTAATTATTGACTTAGCGTATATCATTCCTGCAATAATAATGATAAGAGAGGCCCATGTTAGTGCCGGAGAAAATCTCGATTTGTTTAAACGTTGATTGATCATGATTCAATTATTGATTGATGTTGTGAGTTAACCCTCTTACAAAGAAACAAAAATGCATAACATTACCACAACCGGCCACCATCATTTTTTTATAAAAAAATACAATTATTATTAATTTGTTTCATTCTCAATCACCCTTTTTGTTTCCTGTGCAATCCTCAGCTCCTCATTTGTAGGGATAACCAGTATTTTAATATCGCTTTCCGGTGAATTGATCTCCCGGATACCGCCTTCAGCAGAAGCATTCCTCATCGAATCAATTTCAATGCCCAATCCCGATAACCCCTCACATGATTGTTCCCTGATGAGTGCGGAATTCTCTCCAATTCCGGCCGTAAAAATGAGGGCATCAACTTTACCAAGTACTGCAAAATAGGCCCCGATATATTTTTTTATCCGGTAGGAATACATCTCCAGGGCAAGGGTTGCCCGTTCATCACCGGTATCTTTTTTTTCAATCACCTCACGCATATCATTTGTACCACAAATTCCTTGTAAGCCACTCTTTCTATTCAATAGTGTATCTATTTCTTTAAGCGACATTCCCAGGTGTTCGGCCATAAAAAAAGGGAGTGCCGGGTCAATATCACCAGGCCGGGTTCCCATCATCAATCCGCCAAGAGGAGTCATCCCCATAGTTGTATCAATGGATTCACCATGTTTAATTGCAGCCATGCTGGCTCCATTCCCGAGATGAATGGTAATAAGATTAAGTTCAGCGAGGGGTTTATCCAAATAATCGGCTGCCTGGCCGGCAACGTATGCATGCGATGTTCCATGAAAACCATAACGTCGTACTTTGTGTTTTTCATATAATTCATAAGGAATGGCATACAAAAATGCCTTGGGAGGCAGTGTTTGGTGAAAAGTTGTATCAAAGACACCAACCTGTATTGCATCAGGAAAAATTGATGTTGCCACTTCAATCCCTGTCAAATTTGGCGGATTATGTAAAGGGGCTAATGGGATATTTCTCTTTAATGCAGCAATAACGCGCTGATCAATAATTGTTGATGACTGAAACTCTTCCCCTCCATGAACAACCCGGTGGCCAATTGCAGAAACGTCGTTTTTATCAGCAATGGCTCCAACATGGGAATCGGCCAATAATTCAACAATACGTTTCATCGCTTCATAATGATCGGGGATAACTCTGTTTTCAACTTTGTTGGTTGATTGGCCACTGATTCGATTTACTTTATGGGTAAGAACACTTTTTTGTTCGCCAATTTTCTCTGCAATGCCCGAAGCCAAAACCTGTTGGTTCGTCATATCGAACAATTCATATTTAATAGATGAACTTCCTGTATTGATAACAAGTATTTTCATACAATCTTATTTCAGATATAGTTTATTTAAAATCTTAAACAAGCTTGCGC
>JAUXII010000080.1 GCA_030621075.1 Lentimicrobiaceae bacterium | reverse complement strand
GCAAAAAAACACCGGTCTAAGCCCGGATTAGTGGAACGATTTGAGGCTATTTGTAACGGGAAAGAATTATGTAATGCCTTTTCAGAACTTAACGACCCCATCGATCAACGTCAACGCTTTGAATCACAACTGGAGCTGGCAAAGAGAGGCGATCAGGAGTCTATGGTCCTTGACGAAGATTTTCTGCGCGCTCTTGAGTATGGCATGCCTCCAACAGCCGGACTCGGCATCGGTATGGACAGACTGGCTATGATCATGACAAATTCAGCATCCATTCAGGATGTTCTTTTCTTCCCCCAAATGAGGCCCGAAAAATGAGAAAGTATAGAAACAGATGAAAAACCCTTATTCAGATAGAAAATATATCATCAAGGGGATTTTCCTTTTGGTTGGGTTAGTATTTGTTATTAAACTTTTTTTTATTCAGATCATTGATAAATCATACATCCTTTCAGCTCAAAATAATGTCATACGGTTGATCTACCAGTTTCCTGCCCGGGGATTGATCTTTGATCGCAATGATAAGCTGATGGTTTATAATGAAGCCGTATACGACCTGATGGTCATTCCTAACCGGATGCAGGATATTGACACACTTGAACTGTGTGAATTAATAGGAATTGATAAAAAAACATTTGTTGAGCAGATTGAAAAAGTAAAAAACTATTCCGTTCGGAAAGCATCTGTTTTTCAAAAACAACTATCAAAAGAAACAACAGCTTATCTTGAAGAGAAACTTTTTAAATCTCCTGGTTTTTACGTTCAACCGAGGACTTTGAGGAAATATCTATGGCCTATTGCTGCTCATACATTAGGCTATGTTGGAGAGGCAAATCGGCAATTGCTTGAGAAGGATCATTATTATAAGTCTGGTGACTATGTGGGAATTAGTGGACTGGAAAAAACGTATGAACAGATATTAAGAGGAAGGAAGGGTGTTAAAAGGATACTTGTTGATGTATTTAACAGGGAAAAGGGAAGCTTTCAGGAGGGGAAGTATGATACGGCCATGATCAAGGGGGTAAACCTGAAAACAACACTGGATGCAGAGTTACAGAAATATGGCGAGTTGCTAATGGCTAATAAAAAGGGAAGTATTGTTGCACTGGAACCTTCAACAGGTGAAATACTGGCTCTTGTGTCTAGTCCATCCTATGATCCGAACCTTTTGGTTGGCAGGGTGAGGGGTGAAAATTACAAAAAACTGCAACAAAACCCCCTGGAACCGTTATTTAACAGGCCTCTAACAGCGACTTATCCTCCCGGGTCAACTTTTAAGCTGGTAAACGCTCTTATTGCCTTGCAGGAAAACGTTGCTACTCAGCATACAAAGTATTCATGTGAAGGCCCGGAAACAAGGCCTATCCGATGCAGTCATAATCATAAATCCCCATTGAATATGAAAGAGGCGATAGAAATTTCATGTAATCCGTATTTCTGGAAAATATTTACTGCTATTATGAAAAATGAGGATGACATACATGATAGTTTTGATAAATGGCGTAAGCATGTATTAAGCTTTGGCTTTGGCAGTAAATTTAAAAGTGACCTTTTCAGTGAAGTCAGTGGTTTTATACCCGAACCCAAATATTTTGATAAATACTATGGGGAAAAAGGATGGAGGCCAATGACCATCAGGTCACTTTCTATCGGACAGGGAGAAATTCTTGTTACACCATTGCAACTGGCTAATTTATCAGCTATCATTGCTAACAAGGGTTATTATTATGTTCCGCACCTTGTTAAGTCTATTGACAATCAAAAAATAGAAAAAAATAATAGAGAAAAAAATCACACCACTATTAAGCCTGACTATTTTGATGTTATTATCGAAGGTATGTATCAGGTGTTTGAAGGGGAAGAGGGAACAGCCCGTTGGTACAAACTTGACAGTATTGCTGTTTGTGGCAAGACAGGAACTGCCGAAAATCCTCATGGAAAAGATCATTCGGTTTTCATTGCTTTTGCACCAAAAGATGATCCACAAATTGCTATTGCCGTTGTTGTAGAAAGCAGCGGTTTTGGCGCTACCTGGGCCGCACCAATATCAACCCTGATGATCGAGAAATACCTTACCGGAACAATCAAAAAGAAGTGGGTGGAAGAGCGAATGATCAATGTTAATTTAATTTCAGGCAATTGAGGCAGCGAAAAGGCATATTTGATAATATTGACTGGGTTATAATAGCCCTTTATTTCACCCTCGTGTTAATAGGATGGATGAATATTTATGCAGCTGTGTACAATGAAAGTCATCACAGTATATTTGATATTACACAAAATTATGGCCGGCAGCTTATTTGGATCACCACTTCGTTGATTATCATTTTTGCAATCCTGATGATTGATGCAAAATTCTACAATGCATTTTCAATACCGTTATATATTATTTCGGTTTTTTTACTGGTTGTTGTTTTGTTTCTTGGGAAAGAAGTAGCAGGGGCAAGATCATGGTTTCAATTAGGGTCTTTTGCTTTTCAGCCTTCGGAGCTGGCAAAAGTAACAACAGCCCTGGCGTTAGCACGATATGTCAGCTCCAGTAGTTTCAATATTAAAGAGAAAAAGGCAAAAATATATATTGCCCTGCTTATTGGCGCTCCTATGATCCTGATCTATCTTCAAAACGATACTGGCTCAGCACTGGTATATTTTTCTTTTTTATTGGTGCTTTTCAGGGAGGGCCTTTCCGGAAAAATTATGATTACCGGTGTGATAATAATAATGCTATCGGTTATTGCTCTTCTCGTTAATAAATTTATTATTACAGGTTTTTTGGCCCTGATCATAATTATAACCATTATGATAATTCGTCGTAGAAAGGCGATTATTATTAAACTAATCGGGCTTTTTATTATAGCTACAGGATTTGTTTTCTCAGTAGAATATGCATTTGAAAATATGCTGGAGCCACATCAGCAAACAAGGGTAAATGTTCTATTAGGCAAAGAAGTGGATCTCAGGGGGGCTGGTTATAACGTTAATCAATCAAAGATAGCTATTGGTTCAGGCGGTTTTACCGGAAAAGGTTTTTTAAATGGCACACAAACCAAATATGATTTTGTTCCGGAACAAAGTACTGATTTTATTTTTTGTACAGTTGGAGAAGAGTGGGGTTTCGTAGGTAGCTTGGTTGTAATAGCTCTCTATATGGGACTATTACTAAGAATAATTATGATAGCAGAGCGCCAACGGTCGATATTCAGTAGAATTTATGGATATGGAGTAGCATCAATTCTCTTTTTTCATTTTGCTATTAATATAGGAATGACAATTGGATTAGCACCTGTAATTGGTATTCCCTTGCCTTTCTTCAGCTATGGAGGGTCATCGTTGTGGGCTTTTACCATCCTGTTGTTTATATTCATCAGGCTTGATGAAAGCCGGCAAGAACTAGTATAGATATCCGAATAACGATATGCGATATGCGATATTTGAAATACGATATTCGAAATGGCTTTTAGTAGAATAAGATACGGTTATCAACGATATCGACGTTTTCTTCCAACGCCGGATAAACTTCCCTTGATATCCTCGATGCTATATTCCTGATAAGAAAATCTTTCTGCATTTTATAATTATCTCTCTCTTCTGCTTCTATAAATTGATTGAGTGATATTATAAATATACCCTGATTCCCCTTGATGGGTTTCGACATTTCTCCGGGTTTCATTGAAAAAATAGCCCCGATAACCATTTGTTCAGGTCCATATCCGGGAATATTATACGAACCAAACGTAGTGGCATCAACCGTATCGATGGTGGTGTTAAATCTTTTTGCCAATAAAGCAAGGTCACTTCCCTCTGTAAGCGCCTCCTGCATTTGGTTGATAAGTATTTCTGCTTTCTTTTCTCTCATAACCAGGGGCTCGATTTCATCTTTCACAAGCTCCAGCGGAGCAATCCCTTCTTCATACTTTTCCTTCAGGACAGCTACAACAAAGCTATCACCCATATCTTTGACAGGAGAAACGTCTCCTACATTGGTTTTGTCGTTAAATGCCCAGTAAATAATTTGACGAGGGTGTTCAATCCCGGGAATGTTATTGCTCATCTTCTCCAGCTTCTCACTGCTTCTTTTGTTTAACCCTTCGTCAATAATTGCTTGTTCGAAAGATTCAAGTGTGTTATTATTAGCCGCGAAATTACTTGCTTTCATATACGCTTCCTGGAAGGTTTCACTACTGGGTTGAATTTCCCTGTTAATTAAAGCAACACGGACCTTTTTCCCGGCATCCATTTTGTCGGTAATATTGATAACATGAAAGCCAAAGGCAGTTTCAGCTATAACTGTTTGGCCAATTGTACCTTCATATACTGCCTGGTTGAACGGATAAAGCATCATACCATCCGGGAACCAGTCAAGATCACCTGAGTTATTACTTACTGATGGGTCATCGGAAAAAGCAATGGCCAGTTCGGTGAATTTACCGGGCAATTGTTTGGCTGCGATAACCAGGCTATCTGCCAGCTCTTTTGCCAACTCTTTTGACCTGGTAATTCCCTGAGCCCCACGCGCGCCATTATAGGCAATGAGGATATGGCTGGCTCTCATAGAGTCGGGACGCATTTGGACATCAACTAACTCTGCAATATGATAAGCTTCGTTTTCAAGATAAGGTCCATAAACCGTTCCAACAGAAGAATTAAACATAATTGAGTCAATTCGCGCAGGCAATGTACCCTCTTTGTACCAGGAGCTGTCGTAACGTGTATCGGAAACGGCATTTACATAAGCGCCAATATTCTCTATGTCGGAAAGGTCTTTATAAATTTTGTCTACCTCATTTGCAAGGCTTTTCCTGTCTTCTGGAGATGCTACCACAGAAAAAACAACATAATCGATATCAACAGCAGCTTCCTGCGTATATTCATTCTTGTGCTCTTTGTAGTATTCTTTGTAGTCTATATCTTCTAATACTATTGTTGAGTCGGCAATGGTTGTGTATTTGGGAGCCACAAAATAATAACCGGCTTTTCGGTTTTTTTCAATAAAATCATTTTTTGCAAACAGGTCAGGTATCACATATCCTTTGGAGAGCAGGTTGTTATATTTATTATGTTCTCTGTCGGACTTTATCATTTTTTCAAGTAGAAAATAACGTTGCTGGGTTTCAAGGTCAAGCTGTTCAAAGTTTTGAAGAAACTGATTAACAGTTTGTGGATTAAACTCTCCGGTTTCAGGATTTCTGAAATTCTGGGTAATATACTCATGTGGGTCGTTTCCTCTGATCTGATCATTAAGTTCTTCAACCGTAACGGTAAGTCCAAGGTCATTATATTGCTCGTAAAGAATAATACTGCTGACCATTTCCTGGTATACATTTTGTCTGACACCGAACGTTTCCTGCGGAGTTAGATTTTTGTCGCCCTGATTTTGCCGTCTGATTTTCAGATTTTCTTCAACTTTCTGGTTGAACTCAGTAGCGGGAATGTCCTCTCCGTCAACCTCGGCTATATTAACGATCCTTTTGCCGGAGGCACTTGGTTTTAAAAAATCCCCCAGAACAAAAGATGCAAGGGCAATACCAATAATAATCAATAATAACGCTGAATGTTTCCTGATTCTTCCAATTACTGCCATAATTTATATTGTTTAAAGTTCAAAGCTGAGCGTAGCGAAGTCCGCCTCAGGCGGATTCAATGTTTCCGTCAACCGAATCACCTTGATTCAAAAGAGTTTGCAAATGTAAAAAGATTTTTAAATCAAAGGAGTAAAAAAATGAAAAAAGTAGGCTGCAGCCACAGATAGAAGCAGAAAGTAAGAAAAAG
>JAUXII010000202.1 GCA_030621075.1 Lentimicrobiaceae bacterium | reverse complement strand
GCCATCACTTCCAACATACAGTGTACCTCCATAAAAAACCATTTCATGGATGTCACAATGGGTGTAGCCAATAGGATTGTTCCATGTCCAGTCTGTTGTCATGATCCATGTTGTACCTCCATTAGTCGATCTGTAGGTATTGATCTCACCGAGATGTACTTCTTCAGGGTCAACATGCGAGGCTGCAAATGCCAGGTCGTACCAGGCCTGACTACCAATACTTGGGTCAGGTGAGCGAAATTCAAAAGTCTCACCGCTGTCGGAACTTCTGTATATTCCACTTACTGATGAATAGAAATAAACATAATCGGGATTTGCATCAGTAACAGCTATTTGAGCGCGACCACTGTCAGGAGGGTCAGTAATCAATTCAAATGTTTCCCCTCCATCAACAGATAAGTAAAACTTTCTGGTTATGGCATAAACAACCTCAGGATTGCCTGGCTTAAATTCCAGGTCATCAATATCACCGGTTTGAACCAAATACCATGATTCACCTGCATCGATGGTTTTATAAAGGCCACTGGAAGTAGCGGCAAAAAGAACGTCCGGGTTTGTAGGATGAATGAGTAGCTTTGCAATGGTCCTGTTCTGATAAATAGTCCAGTCCAAACCCGTTAATTCCCAGGTATATCCTCCATCAATTGACTTTAACACGCCAATGCTGTAGTTGTCGGAAGCATCTTTATCACCTGTGCCAATATAAATTATATTGGGGCTTGTCGGATGAATGGCAATTGCCGATACACCCATAACCGGAAGGTCATCAGTTAATACAACCCAATTTTCTCCTTCATCGGTTGTTTTCCATAATCCCCCGGATGGTGCACCAATATAGATTATAAAAGGATCCAAAGGGTCCAGAGCAATGACATTGATCCTGCCTAACCCCGGATTCCAATGGCCTGTATTAACTAAGTAAGTATGAGGCCCCATATCAACCCAATTGCTTCGGGATTTATAATTTTCCAGGGGAAAATTTTTCTTGAACTTATTAATCTCGTTCCAAACTTGTGCCTGATTTATTCTTTTGCCAGAAGGGTATACCCGCTGTTCTGTAAACCAAGCCCACCGTTGAAACTGCTTCCATCCGGTACCTTTTCCTGTAGGTTTGCCTTCAAAATATTCGTTAAACTCCTCTTTAACATCGTAAAAATTAGTTGATATATCATTCATCATATCTGCCCAATATGGATATTCATAGGCGTAGTACCCATTACTGTTGGAATTATCTTGCAGTGACTGAGCGTTTACCAGGAAAGAAGCTGCCATTAACAGCATGAGGGAGAAAAAAAACTTTTTCATGATGGTATCGAATTGCTAATATTTGAATTAAAATAGAGTGATTGCCTGTTAGTTGGCAAAGATAATATTAAAAACAATACTAAAACCAAAGGCTTGAAGCATCGAGCGTTAATAGAAAAAAAATAATTGGAATTAAGCAAATTAAAAAGGATACCGTAATAAGTCATTGACCGACGAACAAAAAGCCAATAATAAAGAAAAATCGAGGACACGAGCAAGGGTCGAACGTATATTTGTCGCTGTGTACAGTTGAAAATAGCTGTTTCCATGGGATAGGTCTGTCTAAACGATAAATTCTTCCAAAGGTAATATGTTGATAATAAGGCATTTAGAAAAACAGGAGAGGTAAAATTTTGTTTTTAGAAAAAAGCAATGTATATTTAACGTCAAACAGTGGCATTAGAAAAAAGTAGTTTTTCGAAGTGCCCTAATATAATTCTTAAACTAATCCTACTATGGATACACATCATTTACTCTTGAAAATGTATTTTCGAAAGATTTTATTCTTTACTTCTTTACTGATGTCGGTTTGCTTATTCTGCGAGAAGACCTATTCGCAATCCTCCTCCTCTTCAAAAGACCTGGTTGTTTCCACTTTCCTTGGTGGAGGATCGGCAGAATTATTCGTTACAGCAATTGACCAACTTGGCTTTGTTATGCATCCAAACGGGGATATTTACATTTGTGGTGCGACAGAATCTAATAACTTCCCTGTCACACCAAGGGCATATCAACGTATTTATGCAGGCGGATCGTCCGAGTCATTCGTTGCCAGGCTTGACCCTACTTTGTCATATCTGATTGCTTCTACTTATATCGGAGGATCAAACGAGGACTGCGCTTCATCAATCGTAATTGACGAAACCGGTAATATTTGTATTACCGGTTTTACCACCTCTACTGATTTTCCAACCACCGAAGGATCCTACGACCAAACCTATAATGATAACCAATACGGACAAGGGGATATCTTCATTTCAATCTTTAGTTCGGACCTGGAAGAACTGGTGGCTTCAACATTTCTTGGAGGTTCATTATCGGAACGCTTCCACCATGCCAGAATGGCCATTGATACCAATGGAAATATTTTTGTTACAGGAGGAACACTATCAGGAGATTTTCCAGTAACGCCTAATGCTTACAGTACAACAGGGGGCATGGATAATGCCAACGATGTGTTCATTTCAAAACTATCGGCAGATTTGTCGGAACTACTTTCATCAACCTATTTTGGTGGATCTGCCTGGGAACAGGTAATTGACCTGATCATTGACTGTGATAATAATATATGCATTTGCGGTAATACCGGGTCACCTGACTTTCATGCTACATCTAATGCATATGACCCTACATTCAACGGACATAGTGATGCTTACATCTCTATATTTGGCAATGACCTGGACACTTTATTGGCCTCCACTTTTATTGGAGGTAATCACCATGACAATGCCTTTTCAATGGATCTCGATAGTACAGGAAATATTTATGTATGCGGTTTTACAGATTCCTATAACTTTCCATATACACCAGGAGCATTTGATACAAGTTTCAATTTTGGTATTTATGACGGGTATGCCGGACTTTTAGACTCTAAACTTGAGAATCTATTGGCTTGTACCTTCCTCGGAAGCAGCGACTGGGATGAATGCCGGGATATACTATATGATGCATCCAGTGGTGATGTATTTATTACCGGGCTGGCAGGCGGAGAGGATTTCCCTGTGACAGCGCATTCATATGATACCAGCTTTAATGGAGAAACAGATGCATATATTTTAAGAATAGGCGGTAACTTTAGCAAATTAATCGCTTCAACTTTTCTTGGTGGTTATTTTTATGATTTCGGACTTGAACTCATATTTTCGGAAGATGATAATATTATTGTTGCAGGAAATGCCTCTTCTCATGATTTTCCAACTACCCCGGGAGCATATGATGAATCCTTTAATGGCAATTATGATGCCTTTATTGCAATAATAGACAAAAGCCTCTCTGGTCAGTCCGTCGGGATTTGCCCACCAATGGATACGCATGATGAAAGCGGGCTCATGCTTTTTCAGAATTTTCCCAATCCATTCAGCCATTCAACATACATTTCTTTTCAATTGCCTGAATCGTCCCATGTGAATATCGATATCTATGGAATGTTTGGAAAGAAAATAATATCACTGGCAGATAACACTTTTAAAGCAGGCCAGCATGTGATTTTATGGGATGGAAAGGATCATTCCGGTAAAGAAGTTGGTAAAGGGA
>JAUXII010000303.1 GCA_030621075.1 Lentimicrobiaceae bacterium | reverse complement strand
CCTTTTATACCGGTAAGATGAAATTAGTTGATACTGCGGGACGTGTCGACAAATTTAAAAGCCGATTACAGAAACACCTGGATATTAAAAAGAGTAAAGAGCAATAAAAAAAATATTATTATCGTTTATTAAGAAAGTCCCGCAGTTTCCCGGGACTTTTTTGTTTTATCTTTGTATATCATATTAATTTGTAGCTGCTTTATGAATTATATCCTTTTTGATGATTCCAGGCATGAAAGCCTTTTGCCTCTTACTTTTTTGAGACCAGTAGCCGATATCAGAATCGGTATTTTAACCATCCGGGAAAAATGGGAAAAGTACTTCGGAAGCAAAACATCAACGCTTACTGAAAATTATCTCAGTAAAAAATTCCCTGCTGTAGTTAAAGAAGAAAACAATATTCTGATCAATGGAGGAGTGCTACCTAATAAGGACCTGGTGAGCAGTATCCATAAACTAAAACCAAATCAGGCCTTGGTAAATAAGAATTGTATCATTGCCATGCACCTTACAGCCAGTGAAATAGAAAATGTTGATGGAACTGAACATGAGGAAATTGAATACAAAAATGAACATGTTTGTCTTTACCATACCTGGGATATTTTTGCACAGAATGAAGCTGCTTTGCTGGCCGATTTCGAATTACTTACAAATGGGAGGAGATCTGAAAAAGTTGATTCAACCAATACATTGATTGGTAAAGAGAATATATTTATTGAAGAAGGAGCTCGTGTTCAATGTGCTGTGCTCAATGGAACAACCGGGCCGATATACATCGGAAAAGATACTGAAGTAATGGAAGGTAGTCATATTCGCGGACCTGTGGCTCTTTGTGATCATTCGATCGTGAAAATGGGTGCAAAAATATATGGGGGCACGACTATTGGGCCATTCTCGAAAATTGGGGGAGAGGTGAGTAATGTCGTGATATTTGGCTATTCAAATAAAGCACACGATGGTTATCTCGGTAACTCAGTCATTGCAGAATGGTGTAACCTGGGAGCCGGAACGAATAATTCAAACCTAAAAAATAATTATGATCTGGTCAAAATGTGGAACTATACCCATCAGTCTTTTGTGGAAACAGGATTGCAGTTCGGTGGTCTTATTATGGGTGATCATTCTAAAACAGGTATCAGTACCATGTTCAATACAGGAACAGTAGTGGGGGTAAATTCCAATATCTATGGGCCGGGATTTCAACGTAATTTTATTCCTTCTTTTGTTTGGGGGAGTATATCGGGCTATAAAAATTTCGACCTGAACCTTGCACTGGATATTGCTGCACGTGTTATGGGACGACGTGGTCGTGAACTTGATCAACATGAAAAACAAATTATGAAGAATGTTTTTGACAGATCATTTACTAACCGAAGGGTGTATTAAACATTTTTTATAGAAAAGTGTTATCATTCCATATAATGACAAATTGAATTTGATTTATTATGAATAAAATGCCGGGGGAAATTTTTAAATTGACAAACATCATAGATGGTGAAACGGAGTTTATTCCTCTTTTGTCAACAGAAGATGAGGAACAGATGCATGCAGAACCGATTCCGGAAGTATTGCCACTGTTACCTTTAAGAAATACTGTTTTGTTTCCTGGTGTTGTAATTCCAATTACCGTTGGCCGGGATAAATCTATCAGGCTGATTCGTGAATGTTATCAGGGAGATAAAATCATTGGGGTTGTAGCACAGAAGGATGCTGAAGTCGAAGACCCTGCCGCGAACGATTTAAATACAATTGGTACCGTTGCCCAGATTATTAAGTTATTGCAAATGCCGGATGGCAGTACAACTGCCATCATTCAGGGGAAAAAACGCTTTCGTATTATTGATTTCATCCAAACGGATCCCTATTTTAAGGCTAACATTCAACAATACGAAGTCAGAACGGAGATAAGCGAGTCGCAGGAATTTAAGGCTCTCATTTCTACCCTTAAAGACCTTGCCATTCAAATAATTAAAGAATCACCAAATCTTCCTTCCGAAGCAGCATTTGCCATTCGCAATATTGAAAGCCCATTCTTTCTTTTAAACTTCATCTCTTCCAACCTCAATGCTGACGTTGTTGAAAAGCAAGGTTTATTGGAAGTTGTTGATCTGACAACAAGAGCTAATCAGGTTCTTGGAATCCTGAATAAAGAATTGCAAATGCTGGAGTTGAAAAATCAAATACAGAAAAAAGTAAAAACAGACCTTGATCAACAACAGAGAGAATTCCTTTTAAGCCAACAACTGAAAACTATTCAGGAGGAGCTTGGCACAAATCCTCATGAGCAGGAGATCAAGGAACTACAGGAAAAAGCCAAAACCAAAACCTGGCAGGATAATGTTGCTGTAACATTTAACAAGGAGTTGGCGAAATTACAAAGAATGAACCCTTCAGCCGTTGAGTATTCCATTCAATTAAATTATCTTGACCTATTCGTGGAATTGCCCTGGAATACTTATACAAATGATCATTTTGACCTTGATGGGGCCCTTCGAATTTTAAACGAGGATCATT
>JAUXII010000290.1 GCA_030621075.1 Lentimicrobiaceae bacterium | reverse complement strand
CTGTTGTGAAGATGACATCAACATTTTCTTCTTTTGCCTTTTTCAACAGTTCACTCAACTTATCGCCATCATCAGGGATAATCTGATAATCAATCTGATATCTCCAATTAATACCATCCAGGAATTCCTTTGTTCTCTTCTCTATTTCAGGTCCGCTTCTATCGGAATATTCCCCACGACTTGCCCGGTCGCTCAAAGTTATGATTAATATTTTATATGTACGGGGTAAATATTCCATCAACATGCCAGCATTAATCTTACCTGGCTTAATAACCCTGCCAAAAATACCCTCCTTGGGCATTACGCAGCTTCCTATTTCCTGAAAAATAGCACAGCTATTGCCGTGGCATTTTTTACCGATCTGGGTAATTTCAATTTCCGTCTCACCAATTTTGAATCGATCAAGAGGAGATGCCTTATATAACAACATGCCACTGGTAGTAATATTCTCTGCAAACTCGCCAAAATGAAGTTCCCTGCTCAACAATCTTCTAAATTTCTGTATGCTTTCCACTCCCAAAAAACTCACCTGCCGGTGCCAGTCACCTGCATGCGCATCATGCTCAACCCCATTTTTGGTGAGCGTAATCTCCTTTACAGGTTTTTTTATTGTTCCCTTCTTTTCAGAAATATTAACCGAAACAACCTGAAAATTGTCTACTAATTTATCTGTCATAATTATTTATCATAAAACCATTTCAACATAAATAAAATCGGTAAAATCCCCAAATCACAGCTGCAAAAAACAGCGACACCCTTTTTGTAACCCCCGGTTTAAATCGCTGGGAAAAGTTCATCAGGAAATATCTGTTTTTGTTTTTTCAACTAATCTGATATTCTCCATAACCATCTCTTTGTCAACAGCCTTACACATATCGTAAATTGTAAGGAGGGCAATGTGAACAGCCGTCAATGCTTCCATTTCAATGCCTGTTTTTCCAATACAGCTGGCTTCCCCTGTCACTTTTATCCCTTTTTCCTCCACTCTCGTTGTTACGTCAATTTTTGATATTTGTAATGGATGACACAAAGGGATCAGCTCGCTGGTTTTTTTCCCACCCATAATTCCTGCAATCTCAGCCACGGTTAGCACATCCCCTTTTTTAAGGTTATTCTCACGGATCAGGTTGATCGTTTTTTCACTTAATCGAATAAACCCCTCCGCTTTTGCCATACGAAGCTGGTCTTTCTTAAACCCTACATCAACCATATTGGCTTTCCCCTTATCATCAATATGACTAAATTTACTCATTTCAATTTTTTATTTCCCAAATTACCTATTACCCTCCAATATTATAGAACTTACCCGACCTGTTATACGACCCGGACCTGGGTTTCAACTCCACCGCTTTCATAAAAGCATTTTCAATGCCCAACGCCCGAATATCGAATTCAAGATCACTGAAAAGGCAAGGCCTGATTTTCCCATCAGCTGTAAGCCTCAAACGGTTACAACGGACGCAATTACCACCATCACCTCCTTCAACAACAGAAAACTCACCAGAAGCAAGGTTCATCTGATGAATGAATCTTATCTGTATGCCATTCTTCATACAAAATTTTCGTACTTCAACAGCATCCTCTTCATGTGAGGAATTAGTTACCACACAATTAATTTTTAACGGGTCGAGGCCGGCCTGACGTGCAGCTTTAATTCCTGAGAAAACCTTGTTGATATCCCCACCCCTGGTCAATAGCTCATATTTTTCTGCATCCATGGTATCAAGGCTGATATTAACCCTATGCAACCCCGCATCTGCAAGAGGGTGAGCAAATTTCTCCAGCAACAACCCATTTGTTGTCATTCCCAGGTCTTTAACACCATCTATACCGGCAATCATCTTTATTAAACTCACTATTCCATTTCTAACAAGAGGCTCCCCTCCTGTAATCCTTACTTTTTCAACCCCTAATCGAACAGCAATTTTAACTACTTCAACAATATCTTCATAGGAAAGAATATCTTCGTGAGGCAATTGCTTAATTCCTTCAGCCGGCATACAATAATTACACCGCAGGTTACACCTGTCAGTGACAGATATACGTAAATAATTGATCTCCCGGTTAAAGCTGTCTAACATCAACTATTTCTCCTTTTAATAAATCAGTGTCTCCAATCTCAATAGTAATAACGCCATCCGCATTAACATACGAATGGATATGTGCTGAGCCATGATACTCAACAGGATACACTTTCCCATCTTCCCGTAGAAGCACTGGCAATAATGATTTACGTGTCGATTTCTTTCTAAAATAATCAATACCCATTGGAGCTCTCACTGTAAATGCATGATAATCGTGCCCCATCAATTTATATAGAAACGGTTTAACAAGTATCTCAAAAAGCACAAATGATGACACAGGGTTACCAGGTAGCCCAAAAAGATACTTCCCTTCTTTCTCACAAAACAGCGTTGGGCGTCCGGGCTGAACGGCTATGCTCTTAAAAAGAATATGTATTCCCAACTCTTCAAAAATTTCCGGGACATAGTCATAGTCGCCCATAGATACTCCACCGCTTAATAAAACCACATCACTCTCTGCCAATGCACGGGTAATCATCTTATGTGTCGACTCGGGTGTGTCAAGAGCTATTCCGAAATAATGAGCTTCCAACCCTAACCTGTTAATTTGAGCA
>JAUXII010000329.1 GCA_030621075.1 Lentimicrobiaceae bacterium | reverse complement strand
GTTGGCAGTCGGTAGTTCGTTGACTGACCCCGAAAGCTTTCGGGGGAAGACTGAAATATGAAACTTAAAACCAAAATATCATGAAACATCTAATTACCATTTTACTGCTTTTGAAATATTTAATAACAAAAAATGTAAACCTATGAAAACGATTATTTTTAAACTAGTTACTGTAATAATGGTTTGGTTTTTTAATAATACCATACAAGCATCCGACACAATAATTTCAGATACAACATGGACAAGTAATATAGTAATAACAGAAAATATTTTAATCTCAAGTGGTGCTACACTTACCATCGATTCGGGTATAACTGTTTATTTCCTAGGCTATTTTAAAATTGAAGTACAGGGAAGAATGCTCGCTTTGGGTACTAATGAAGAAAAAATCATCTTTACTTCTTGCAACGCATCTCAACCTTGGAATGGATTAGTATTTGACGTTGCTCCATTTAGTGGAAACGACACATCGAAACTCGTTAATTGTTTATTTAGATATGGAAGTGCAACTGGTTCAGGTGATGATTCAAATGGTGGGAGCATTTTCGTATATGTAAATAGTCCAATACAAATCTTGTCCTGTGAATTTCAGTATAATCATGCCGTTAATGATGGAGGGGCTATTTACAGTAATTTCGCTGATATAAGGATTGTTAATAGTGTTTTTAAAGGCAATTCAGCAGGACGTGACGGCGGTGCTATATATTGTTATTTAGGCACTGATAATATTCTCATTAATAGCATTCTTGAAAACAATACAGCAGGACGTGACGGTGGTGCTATTTATACATCCAATGGTGGTGGGATAGACATTTCAAATAGTCTTTTCCGTAATAATACTGGCTATAATGGTGGAGGGGCTATTAGTTGCTATGGTTTATCCGAGGCCAGCATTATACGTTGTGTTTTTGATAGCAATTACGCAAATGCGTTGGGTGGTGCCATTACTTGCAATATGTCAACCATAATAATTTTAAACAGTCTTATCCATAATAATTTTGGTGGAAAAGGAGGCGGAATTAATATTACTGATAATGGTTGGGGTTATACAGAACTTACCAATAACACTATTTGTAATAACCAATCAGGTGATGGTGGGGCATTGTATTTTGAAAATTCGAGTGGAGCATTTAGAAACAATATCTTGTATGGAAATACTGACTGGTGGTACGATTCTACTCAAATATATCTTTACGATGATTCTTCCGACCCGGATTTTTATTATTGTGATATTCAGGGAGGCATTGGAGCATTTAAGGGAAGTGGTGCCGGAGCAAATTATAATGGAGATTATGAAAATTGTATAGATGCCGATCCACAATTTACCGGTTCTGGAGAGCATCCTTATGACCTGTCGGAAACATCTCCCTGCATTAATACTGGTGATCCAGCCACAACAGGTGCCGGACAATATGATTTAGCAGGTGATCCCCGTTTTTCCTACGGTAGAATTGATATTGGTGCATACGAAGCATTTATCCTACCTGATAACTTTCCGGGAACATCCCTGGATTTCGATGGGACAAACGATTATGTTGAAGTGTCTGATGTTCCTTCTCTCGACCTGACAACAAATTATACGATTGAAGCCTGGATAAAACCGGAATCTTTCTCCGGGTTAGCTGGAATTGTTACCAAATATCATACTAACGGTTCAGATGGGTATTTATTAAGGCTCCATTCAGTTGATCCATTTACGGGTTTATGTTTTGATGAGATGTACACATCTGCAGGAATCCTTGAAGCCGGCACATTGTATCATATCGCTGCTGTAAATGATACCGGAACAAGAAAACTATACTTAAACGGAGTGGAACAAACACTCACAGGCACCCCTTTAACAGTTCAGGCAAATTCAGATCCGCTTTGTATCGGAGTGGATTATTTATCTTCACCGAGATATTTCGATGGCGAAATAGAAGAAGTGCGCATTTGGAATATTGCATTGGATTCTAC
>JAUXII010000269.1 GCA_030621075.1 Lentimicrobiaceae bacterium | reverse complement strand
CCTCCTTTAGTAATACTCCATCCTTTTTACGTGCATCCCACAAAAAATTATAGTTGCCGGGAGGAAATTGTTTGTTTGCTAAAGTCTTGATTTTTCCCCCGGTAATACTAAACAGGTCCAATTTTATTTTTTCAGAATCAGCAAGCGAAAAAGAAATAGTAACTCTATTTGAAAATGGGTTTGGATATATAGATAGCTCTGTTGCCTCATCTTTGTTTAACATTATTGCTGCCGGGCCGATATCCAACTTATAAATAGTAGCATCAGACCACGAAAGAGACCACATGTATTCCCCATCCCAGGTCATGTCACGTAAAATTCCGGCATAACAAGCAAAACTATAAATAATTGTTCCGTTATTCGGATCAATTTGATAGATTCTATGAAGTTCATAATCATTCGACCATAAGGATGACCCGATCCATGTAAGGCCAAGAGATTTTTCCCCTGGAGCCGGGATTGAACCTAAATAATCTCCGTTTTCAGGATTAAATTTGTCCAGTCTATTAATCGTATCATGTAAAAAATTATTTGCCCAAATATGCTGGCCATCATAGGTTATTCCATGAGGCCATGTATCTTCACCAGGGTAATAGAAAGAAAATAATAGCTCTCCATTAGAAGGATCTATCTTGAAAATTTTGCTGCCATTACCATTGGATTCGTTCCATCCGGACCCCCATAAGTTGGTGCCATCCCAGGCAAGTCCTTCAGAAAACTTAATACTGATGGGGAAAGGGAATGAGCTGATAACCTCTCCGTCCTCAGGGCTGATTTTATATATCATCTTTGTGGTATTATCTGTAACCCATAAATGCTCTCCATCCCATGTCAGGCCCTGGCAATGTGTTCCTGGTGCCGGTATGGTATGAACAACATCACCGGTATCTAAAGTGTTAACAGGAACCACAATTTCATTTTCAGATAGAATTCGGGGCATTGATTCTTCAACGCCGTCCTGGTTTAAATCATTTGATTGAGAGAAAACAGTGTTTGGATTGATTGAAATAACAAAGAGAGATATTAGAAAAATGACCTTGTCGAAAGTAACGTGGAATAATTTACATGTTTTCATAGCTATAGATTTTTATTAAATGTTGTTTTGAATTCGGTTTTAAAGATACAAAAAAAACACATATATAATAAGAAACAATCTAATAATTTTTTAATCGAAATGTATCATGAAAGATGTGTTTTCCACTATTTAAATCATGTAGCTATAAAAACCTCTCAATTTCCTCAACAGGATCCCCAATAACAGCCTTGTATCCTTTAACGATGATAGGACGCTGGATTAATCTGGGGTTTTCAATAAGTATTTTCCCCCATTCGTGATCGGTGAAATTTTTGCCTTTGAAGTGAGTTTTATAAAGCGTTTCCTGTGTGCGAATAATCTCTTGTGGCTTTTTGTTTAGCTTCATTAACAGATCATCTAATTCAGCCTTATCGATCGGATTTTTTAAGTACTCAATGATTTCAATTTCAAAACCTTTCTTCTGAATATATTGAAGGCCGGCCCTGGATTTTTTACATCTCGTATTGTGGTAAATTTTTATTTTGTCCATTGAAATTTATTTCTTTTTTCTGTTTAGCGATTGATTATTTATTTCCAAATTCCATCAAATAGGCTTTAATGAAATCTTCAAGGTCACCGTCAAGAACTGCCTGAACATTTGAAGTTTCTATGTTGGTTCTAATATCTTTAACCAGTTTATAGGGATGTAACACATAATTTCTGATTTGAGAGCCCCATTCAATTTTCTTTTTAGAACCCTCTATTTTATCCTGTTCTTCTCTTTTCTTTCTTAATTCAATCTCATATAACTGAGACTTGAGCATACGAATGGCTTTCTCCTTGTTTTGCTGCTGCGACCGGGTTGCCTGACACTCAATAACAAGGCCTGTGGGCTTATGCCTTAAGCGTACAGCTGTTTCAACTTTGTTAACATTCTGTCCACCTGGCCCTCCCGACCGAAATGTATCCCAGGTAATGTCGGATGGATTTATTTCTATCTTAATATCGTCATCAATTACCGGATAAGCATATACCGATGCAAAAGAGGTGTGCCTGCGGTTATTGGAATCAAAAGGCGATAACCTGACAAGGCGATGGACACCATTTTCTCCTTTAAGGTATCCATATGCAAAATCACCTTCAAATTCCAGGGAAACAGATTTCAATCCTGCAACATCACCTTCCTGATAATCAATCTCTTTTACCTTGAAGTTGTTTCGTTCTCCCCAGCGCATATACATCCGCATAAGCATTTGAGCCCAATCCTGGCTCTCTGTTCCACCTGCACCCGGATTAATATTCAGTATCGCATTTAATTTGTCTTCTTCACCACTAAGCATATTTAAAAACTCCAGCTCCTCTATGTGCTTGAGCGTTTTTCGGTACTGGTCATCTAATTCAGCCTCACTACTCTCTCCTTCATTAAAGAACTCATTGATAACCAATAAATCATCAACACTATTTTCTGTCGCTTTATAAGACTTAGTCCAGATTTTTTTAGCTTTGATGGATCTCAAAACTATTTCGGCATTCTTTTGATCCTCCCAAAAACCCATTTCATTGGTGAGCTTTTCTTCTTCTTCTATCTCCTTTAGTTTTTTATCAATGTCAAAGAAACCTCCTCAAGGCACCCAGCCTTCTTTCAATATCTTTGACCTGTTCGGACGTTACCATACTTGTTTTATTTATCAGATGTAACAATAAATTGATCTGAGGTTTTATTCCATTTATTTAGTTCCTTTTGGATTCATTTTTTCATATCCCTAATAGTTTCCCAAACAAGATCCGCCTCAAATCCCTTAGAAATAGCAAAGTTAGCAACTTCTCTCTGAGCGAGATATTTATTCTTTTCCTTTATGCCCCTGG
>JAUXII010000062.1 GCA_030621075.1 Lentimicrobiaceae bacterium | reverse complement strand
TATATAATAATTGGAACTAATCAGTGCCTTGAGTTTAGAGTGCTAAATTGCCTAAAGTGAAGTTTCTTGCCAAGGTTTAGCGGAAATACTTCCATAAGGGATCATTCGGCGGAGGTTCTGCAGAAATCTCGATACGTTCTTTCTTCACCGGATGAACAAACTCAATCTTCCTGGCATGCAGATGGATGGAGGCATCTTCATTCGTTCTTGGAAAGCCATATTTCAGATCACCTTTTACCGGACATCCTACAGCTGAAAGCTGTGCTCTTATTTGATGATGTCTCCCTGTTAAAAGTTGAATTTCAAGGAGATAAAAATTATCAATAGACTTGACCAAACGGTATTTTAATTCCGATTTTTTAGCATCACCTTTTGCTCTGCTGAAAGCAAATGATTTATTTTTCTTAGTATCTCTTGTTAGGTAATGAATAAGATGATCATCCTCTTTTGGCGGCCTGTTTTTTACGACTGCCCAGTAAGTTTTTTGTAATTTCCCTTCACGCAATATTTCATTTAACCTACTCAATGCTTTGCTGGTCCTGGCAAATATAACCGCCCCACTCACCGGTCTGTCAAGGCGATGTACGACTCCTAAGAATACATTCCCGGGTTTATTGTACTTTTCTTTCAAGTACCTTTTAAGTGTCTCAACCAATGGTTCATCACCTGTTTTATCTCCTTGAACAATTTCTGAAGGAAGTTTGTTGAGGATTAAGATGTGGTTGTCTTCGTACAGGATACGGGATTTGATACTAATAAACTGAGACATAATTCAGTAATATCGAAAATTAAATTTCATTTCGCATTTCGCATTTCGCATATCGTTAATCGTATATCGTATATCAATACTGCTCTCTTTTACTTGGAAAATCAACGGCTTTAACATCATTGATATACGATATTACAGAACCCTTAATTTCTTCTTGTAAATTATGATACCGGCGAAGAAAGCGTGGCGAGAAATCCTGAGTGATGCCAAGCATGTCGTATAAAACCAGCACCTGACCGTCAACCTCTGACCCGGCACCGATTCCTATTGTAGGTATTTTTATTTTTTTTGTAACCTGAGTTGCAAGCTTTGAAGGAATTTTTTCAAGCACAACAGCAAAGCAACCTGTATCATCCAGGATTTGGGCATCTTCAATAAGCCGGTCTGCTTCTTCTTTTTCTGTGGCCCTGACAATATAAGTTCCAAATTTATGAATTGACTGAGGCATTAACCCAAGGTGTCCCATAACAGGTATCCCTGCTGACAAAATCCTGTTTATTGATTCTGCCACCTCTCTTCCTCCTTCTATTTTTACAGCATCAACGCCTGATTCTTTCATGATACGGATAGCTGAATTTAATGCTTCTTTGGAGTTTCCCTGATAGGTTCCAAAGGGCATATCAACAACAACAAGTGCTCTGTTAACTGCTCTCATTACCGAAGAAGCAAGGAAAATCATTTCATTCAGGGTAATGGGTATTGTAGTTTTGTGTCCTGCAATAACATTTGACGCTGAATCACCAACAAGTACAATATCAATACCAGCATCGTCAAGGATCCTGGCCATGGAAAAATCATACCCGGTCAACATGGCAATTTTTTCTCCTCTAAGTTTCATTTCCTGAAGAACATGCGTTGTAATTTTTTTTACTGAAGAAAAACCTGAAGTAAACATATTTTTTTATTTACGTTATGAAATACTATACAAAGCTACAAATAATTATATTCATGTCGATTCTTGCTACATAAAGATCTTTAAAATAAATAAAATTCATATTTTTGCGCCTATGAACAGATACTTTCGTTTTCCGGGTATTATTATTTCTTTCTTAATTCTTGGTAGCTGTAGTACTGACATTGATATGATCGCCGAATGGAAGGATATTACAGTTGTTTATAGTTTATTAAATCAAACAGATAGTATTTCCTATGTGAAAGTCAATAAAGCATTCCTTGGCGACACAAATGCTCTGTATATGGCACAGGAAGCTGATTCCAGTAGTTATGGAGATGCATTAATTGTTCAATTGGAGCAGTGGAAGTGGGGTTCTGTTTTAAAAACTTTTGATTTTGATACTACAACAATTTATAACAAAGAACCCGGCATCTTTTATTACCCGGAACAGGTTCTTTACCAATGCGTTACGCACGGACAACTTGATGGTGAGAGTGAATATAAATTAATTATTACGAACCAAAATTCGGATAAGGTTATAACTGCCCAAACACCACTTGTCCATGATTTTATGATCCTGAAGCCCCCGTTAAACCATCCAACTGATCCAACCATTATGTTTCCTGATAATTCTTTTGCAAAAGATGTTGAATGGGTCTCTGCTAAAAACGGAAGAAGGTATGAAGTGATCATGCGCTTTAATTACAAAGAAAAATTCTTCACTAATCCTGATACTCTTTTTAAATCTGTTGATTACCCTTTTACTACAAGAAGATCCAAAACAACAGAGGGGGGTGAAAATATGCTGATCCAGTTTGCTAATGAATGCTTCTACATCTTTCTGCAATCTACTATTCCATATGAGCCTGAAATGGAAGCTGAAGTTGATTCACGGGTTTCAATGACAGTTGAGTTTTTGTATTCCGTTGCCGGCGAGGAGTATAATACGTATATGGTGGTAAATGAGCCTTCGAACAGTATCATTCAGGACCGTCCGGAATACACAAATATTACAAATGGTATTGGTATATTCTCCTGCCGGTACAATAAATCCAGAAGCTATCTTCTGCATCCATTAAGTCAGGATATATTAACCACTAAAGGGTTGAAGTTTGTAATGGTAATTGGTGGTTAAACTCTGATAATAAATCCACCTCAGTTATTTGGTTTTTGATTTACCCGCATAACACGACAATTTTATATCTGTTCCTGCCTTTTTGTCATTTTTTGTCAGCATTTCTGTATGATTTGGGATTTGGCATAATCATTGAAATTATATTTATCACTTGAAAAAAAATATAATTATCAAAAAATAATATAAATTATTATGGGAAAAATTATTGGAATAGATTTAGGAACTACAAATTCATGTGTATCGGTAATGGAAGGAAATGAGCCTGTGGTTATCCCTAATAGTGAAGGGAAGAGGACAACTCCCTCCATTGTCGCATTTACTGAAAATGGCGAACGCAAAGTAGGCGATCCGGCAAAGCGTCAGGCTATTACAAACCCTCAAAAAACAATATTCTCTATTAAAAGATTTATGGGTGAACCCTTTTCCAGGGTACAAACTGAAATTGGCAGGGTTCCTTTTATTGTTGAAAAAGGTGATAATAACACACCAAGGATTAAAATAGACGATAGATTATATACTCCACAGGAAATTTCGGCTATGATTCTTCAGAAAATGAAAAAAACAGCTGAAGATTACCTGGGCCACGAAGTTACGGAAGCAGTGATTACTGTACCTGCTTACTTCAGCGATTCACAGCGTCAAGCTACAAAGGAGGCTGGCGAGATTGCCGGTTTAACAGTGAAGAGAATCATCAATGAGCCAACAGCAGCTTCTTTGGCGTATGGCATTGACAAGAAAAGCAAGGATGTGAAGCTGGCTGTTTTTGACCTGGGAGGTGGAACGTTTGATATCTCCATCCTTGAATTGGGAGATGGTGTTTTTGAAGTAAAATCAACAAATGGTGATACGCATCTGGGCGGTGATGATTTTGACCAGACCATTATCGATTGGCTGGCTGACGAATTCAAGAAAGATGAGAATATTGACCTTCGCAAAGACCCTATGGCGTTGCAAAGGTTAAAAGAAGGAGCTGAGAAAGCAAAGATTGAATTGTCAAGCTCAGCATCTACCGAAATCAACTTGCCATATATTATGCCTGTTGATGGAATACCCAAGCACCTTGTAAGAACACTCACCAGGGCAAAGTTTGAGCAGCTGATAGATAAATATATCCAGGCGATTATTGAACCTTGTAAGAAAGCATTAAAAGATTCCGGTATGGCAGCTTCAGAAATTGATGAAGTGATATTGGTTGGAGGTTCAACACGTATACCAATTATCCAGAAAGTGGTGGAAGACTTTTTTGGTAAAACACCTTCCAAAGGAGTTAATCCCGATGAAGTAGTAGCAGTTGGAGCAGCTATTCAAGGGGGAGTTCTTACCGGAGAGGTAAAAGATGTTCTGTTACTCGACGTAACGCCGTTATCACTCGGTATTGAAACCTTGGGTAGCGTTTTTACAAAGTTGATTGAGTCAAATACAACTATCCCGGTTAAAAAGTCTGAAACATTCTCAACAGCGTCTGATAACCAGCCTTCAGTTGAGATACATGTCTTACAGGGAGAACGGCCAATGGCAAGCCAAAATAAAAGCATCGGACGGTTCCATCTTGATGGAATCCCACCTGCGCCAAGAGGTTTGCCTCAGATTGAAGTAATTTTTGATATTGATGCGAATGGCATTCTTCATGTAACGGCGAAAGATAAAGGAACAGGTAAATCTCAGGATATTCGTATTGAAGCTTCTTCCGGACTAAACGAGGATGAAATTAAGAAAATGAAAGATGAAGCAAAAGCAAATGAAGAAACCGATAAAAAAGAGAGAGAATCGGTTGATAAATTAAACAATGCCGATGCATTGATTTTTCAAACCGAAAAGCAACTCAAAGAGTATGGGGATAAATTACCTGCTGAAAAGAAGGAACCCATTGAGAAAGCACTTGCTGATTTAAAAACCGCGCATAATAACAAAGATCTGGATGGGATTGATGCCGCGATGAATATGTTGAACAGCTCATGGCAAGCTGCCAGTGAAGAGATGTACAAGGGTACGCAGGAACAACAGGCAGGCCCACAACCCGGACAGCAGCCACCTGCAGGTGATGCCGGAACCCCTCCTTCTGATGATGGAGAAGTGACGGATGTTGACTTCGAAGAGATAGGGGACGATAAAAAGTAAGGCGGATTTTGAGATATAGAAATGCATCCTCGTGAACAAATAATTTCCATAGCCAATAGAATTTATCAAAAGGGATTTACAACTTCCACAGGCGGTAATTTTTCTGTTAAGGATGAAAGTGGCAATATCTGGATAACTCCGTCAGGTGTTGATAAAGGAAATCTGTTAAAGGAAGATATCATATGCCTTCATTGCAATGGTAAAACGGAAGGGATCCATAAACCCTCTATGGAATTGCCTTTTCATAAAGCAATTTATCAATTGCGTCCTGATATTAAAGCCATCATCCATGCTCATTCTGCTTCTCTTGTTTCATTTAGTATTGTTAGGAAAATTCCTGATATCAATATAGTTCCATATCTTAAAGAAATTGTTGGCCCAATAGGGTATGCAGGTTATGAACAGCCTGGAAGTGAAAAATTAAGTGCAAACATTGCTGAGGAGTTTTCTGGTGGAACAAATGCAGTGATTATGGAAAATCATGGTGTTGTTGTTGGAGGGGAAAATATAATTGATGCTTTTGTCCGGTTTGAAGCGCTGGAATTTTGTGCAGGTGTTATAATTGATGCAAATAAAATTGGTGAATTGCAATATCCGGATGATGATCTTAGTGTGGAAAAAGAAAACGGGGATTTAATTACGAATTATGAATTTGATGCAGATGCTTATTATCATGCAGAAGAAGAACTCCGGTCAAATATGCTTAGTATTGCACAAAGAGCATATAAAAAAGGGCTAATATTAAGCAATTCCGGAGCAATTTCGGTCAGATTGCAAGGGAATGATTTTCTCATTACTCCATCCGATATTCCCATATTTGGCCTGAAAAATAATAATTTCATTAAGATAATTGATCGAAGAAATAGAAAAGGTAGGGGAATAAACCCGCAATTAACATTGCATAGGGAAATATATAGAAGAAATTCTCATCTGAATTCCATCATTCAAACCCAGTCTCCCTCAATAATGCCTTTTTGTGTTACTGCTACCAATTTGGATGTCAGGACCATACCAGAGTGTTGGATTTTGTTACAGGATATTCCGAAGGTTTCGTACGGATCGTATGTTGATGATTACTGGCAACTGGCTAAGATGTTTTCTGCCAAGGTGAATGCTGTTATTATACAAAATGATTCAATCGTATTAACAGGCGATTCGTTACTTTCAACATATGAAAGGTTGGAAGTGGCCGACTTAAGTGCCCGATCTTTAATAAATAGTGTTCATTTAGGTGATATGGTCCCTATGGAAGAAGAACGAATTAAAGAATTGCGAAAAAAATTCCTTTCCTAAAAAAAAAGCAAAAAAAATTATCCCTCAATATGTATTTTTTTGATGAAATCA
>JAUXII010000226.1 GCA_030621075.1 Lentimicrobiaceae bacterium | reverse complement strand
AATTGGTGCTGGTACCTGGGTAGGGTCACATGTTACCATTATGGAAGGCACTACCATTGGAAAAAATTGCCGGATTTTTCCGGGAGCAGTCATTGCAGCCATTCCACAGGACCTAAAATTTGATGGAGAAGTAACCACAGTAAAAATTGGAGATAATACTACTATCCGTGAATTTGTTACTATTAACAGGGGAACAAAAGCAAACTATGAAACAGTTATTGGAGATAACTGTCTAATTATGGCTTATGCTCACATAGCTCACGATTGCATAATTGGAAATAACGTCATCCTTGCAAATGCCGCCATGCTTGCCGGACACATTGAAATTGACGATTGGGCTATCATCGGTGGCCTGGCTGCTATTCATCAGTTTTGTCATATCGGATGTCATACAATGGTTTCAGGTGGCGCCATGGTTCGTAAAGATGTTCCACCATATGTTAAAGGAGCGAGAGAACCACTGTCGTATGTTGGCGTGAACTCAATTGGGTTGAGAAGAAGGGGATTTAACTCCGGACAAATCAACGCCATTCAGGATATATACAGATTCATTTATTTGAAAAAATTTAATGTCAGCCAGGCTGTTGCAGTTATTGAAGCTGATTTCCCTGTTTCTCCCGAAAGAGATGAAATCCTTTCATTCATCTCAAAGTCCACAAGAGGGATCATGAAAGGATATTCACGTTTGCCAAATAGTTAATGATAAAAATTGTTGCTGACAATAAGATTCCATTTCTAAAAGGTTCAATGGAATCTTACGCTCATATTGAATATCTTCCGGGAAATAAAATCAAAAAAAAACACCTCCTTGCTGCTGATGGTTTGATCGTACGATCAAGAACACGCTGCAATGCAGATTTATTATTGGGAACCAACGTAAAGTTTATTGCCTCTGCAACCATTGGTTTTGATCATATTGATACAGAATTCTGTGAAAAAAACGGGATTTCCTGGATCAACTCCGAAGGATGCAATGCCTCTTCTGTCAACCAATATGTCGCTTCTGCACTGATATACCTCGCTAAAAAATCCAAACTTAATTTAGGTGAGATGACCCTGGGAATTATTGGTGTAGGCCATGTTGGTACAAAAATTGAAAAGCTGGCAAAAACACTTGGCATGAATGTATTGCTTAATGACCCCCCAAGGGCCAGGAAGGAGAAATATACTGAATTTGTTCACATTACCGACATTTTAAAACACGCTGATATCATTAGTTTGCATGTTCCCTTAACATACGAAGGAGATGATCCAACCTACCATCTTGTTGATGAAAAATTCCTGCAAGCCCTTTCAAAAAAAATATATTTCATTAACACTTCCCGTGGGGAGGTGGTTGATACACTGAGCCTGATCAATGCCATAGAAACAGGAGGTGTAAAAGGAACTATTATTGACGTTTGGGAAAACGAGCCTGACATTAATACGGATCTTCTTGATATTGTTGATATTGCAACCCCCCATATTGCCGGATATTCGCTTGATGGAAAAGCGTATGGAACAGCTATGTGTGTCAGAGCGGCAAGTAAGTTCTTTGGATGGGATTTAAACAACTGGTATCCTGAGAATATACCCTTACCGCCATCACCGGCGATCAACATTGATTGCTCCGGCGCATCACTTGAAAAAATAATCCGATGCTGTATCTTTGCGACCTACAATATTATTTATGATGATAAGCGGTTGAGGCTGTCGCCAGATAATTTCGAACAACAGCGCGAAAATTACCCTGTTCGCAGGGAGCCATCAGCCTTTCATGTAGGGGTGAGCGGTTGTGATGATGAGGTTGTAAGGGTATTGAGAGAGCTGGGGTTTGATCAGTTGACCGTCCCAAAAAACTAGCAAATAATTTTATTGAATTACTAAGAATATCAACAAATATAACAAAACCCAATGAAAAAACACACAATTGAAAGAGCGGCTGACAATATCAGAATCTTTACTGCTTCTATGGTAGAAAAAGCAAAATCCGGTCATCCAGGTGGTGCTATGGGAGCGGCTGATTTCATTAATATTCTGTATTCCGAGTTCCTACATTATGATCCTACTGACATGCACTGGTTTAACCGTGACAGGTTTTTTCTGGATCCGGGGCATATGTCGCCCATGTTATACTCCATCTTAGCATTAACGGGAAACTATTCAATTGATGAATTAAAAACCTTCAGGCAATGGGGTAGCTGTACGCCTGGCCATCCTGAGCTGGATGTTGACAGGGGTATAGAAAATACATCAGGGCCATTAGGGCTTGGGCACACAATGGCTGTTGGAGCTGCTATTGCAGAGCGCTTCCTTGTTGCGCGTTTTGGGGAATGGATGGCACATAAAACGTATACACTAATCTCCGATGGAGGTATTCAGGAGGGCATATCACAAGGTGCCGGTCGCCTGGCGGGTTTTCTTGGCTTGCATAACCTCATCATGTTTTTCGATTCAAATGATATCCAGTTATCAACCACGACCGATGAGGTTTCATGTGAAGATACTGCAAAAAAATATGAAGCCTGGGGTTGGAGAGTGGTAACTATCGATGGTAATGATTCAAACCAGATCAGAGAAGCACTTAAGCAAGCAAATCAGGAAAAAGAAAAGCCATTCCTTATCATCGGACAAACCATAATGGGTAAAGGAGCGCTAACTGAACAGGGCGAAAGCTTTGAGCGGAAGGTTTCAACTCATGGTCAACCTTTAAGCAAAGCCGGGGCCTCATTTAATAATACAATTATTAACCTAGGCGGAAATCCGGATGACCCATGGGTGCTATTTCCTGATGTAAAATTGCATTATCAAAAAATGATCGGACAAAAAATCAGTTACGCCCAAAAGAAAAAGAAAGAACAGCTTAAATGGAAGAAAAATAACCCTGAGCTGGCATTGACTTTAGAGAAGTATATTGATGGAGGTCCTCCCAAAATTTCCTATCATCATATCAAAACAAAATCAAATATTGCAACTCGTTCAGCTTCCGGTGATACGTTAGCCTATTTCGCAAAACATATTGATAACATGATTGTTATGTCGGCCGATCTGGCTAATAGCGATAAAACAGAAGGTTTTCTAAAGAGCTCAAAAGCCATTTCAAAAAAAGATTTTTCAGGAGGGTTTTTGCACGTTGGTGTTTCAGAGCTTACGATGGCTGCTATTGCTAATGGCATCGTACTGCACGGAGGCATATTTGTGGCCTGTGGAACATTTTTTGTTTTTTCTGATTTCATGAAACCGGCCATAAGGATGGCAGCCCTTATGAAATTACCGGTTAAGTACATTTGGACTCATGATTCATTCAGTGTTGGAGAAGATGGCCCC
>JAUXII010000223.1 GCA_030621075.1 Lentimicrobiaceae bacterium | reverse complement strand
AGGGAGAGCATGACAGAAACAAAACTTAGTTACTCAGCAAAAACTTCGAAGTTAATCGCAACGTTTATATCTCTATGCAACTTTACAGTTGCACTATACGTTCCCACTTCTTTAATGGAATCGCCATCAATAACAATTTTTTTTCTGTCAATGTTATAGTTGAATTGATCTTTGATGGCATCAGCAATCTGCATTGCGTTAACAGAGCCAAAAATTTTACCGGTTGAGGCTGCTTTTGCACCTATCTTTACAGTAATATTTTCGACTGCTTTGGCAAGTGTTTCAGCTTCTTTGCGAACTTTTTCTTCTTTATACGCTTTCTGCTTTATGTTTTCAGCTAACACTTTCCTCATTGATTCTGTGGCAAGAATAGCATAACCTTTTGGGATAAGGTAGTTTCTGGCATAACCATTTTTTACGGTAATGAGCTCATCTGCATCTCCCAGGCCGGGTATATCTTTTTTTAAAATAACTTCCATAATAACCTCCCTATTTTAATAAATCAGCAACATATGGCAAAAGTGCCAGGTGACGTGCTCTTTTTATGGCTTTCGAAACTTTCTTTTGATACTTTGTAGATGTTCCAGTTATTCTTCTGGGTAATATCTTTCCTTGTTCATTAACAAATCTCATAAGAAAGTCACCATTCTTATAATCAATATACTTTATTTTGTTTTTCTTGAAGCGGCAGTATTTCTTTTTCTTAATATCGACCGCAATAGGAGTTAAATATTTAATGTCGGAATTTCCTTGTGTTGCCATTTTAATTATTTTTTTAAGGGTTAAAAATCTTAGGCTTTTGTTGTTTTCTCAGCTTGCGCTTGTTCCTTCTCTGTTTTGCGCTTTTTTTCATTGTAAATAACCGCATGTTTGTCAAGTGCAACTGTAAGAAAGCGAATTACACGCTCATCTCTTTTGTAAGCAACTTCAAGTTCTTTAATAATAGTACCTTCAGCCCGAAACTCAATGAGGTGATAAAATCCTGTTGTTTTCTTGAGGATTGGATAGGCAAGTTTCCGCAATCCCCAGTAATCTTCAAAAATGATCTCTGCACCCTTATCTTTTAGAAATTTAGTGAATTTTTGAACCGTTTCCTTCATCTGATCATCAGACAAAACGGGAGTCATAATGAAAACGGTTTCATACTGGTTTAACATTTTCTTATTATTTAATTAATACTGTTTTTAAAATGGAGTGCAAAGGTAGGATAAATATTATATAATACAAATGAAACTGACTTTTTACATAAAAAAATGCACCTTGAAACTCCTTAAGGCTTGAGTCATTCTCAGCTTATTAATAAATGCTAATTGTTTGAAAACAAACTAACAATTTCCCGGCAGATAAACTCCGATGCACGACCGTCACCAAAAACAGGTGGAAAGCTGATTTGTTTCTTGTTTTGAATGAAAGTGTTGTAAGCATTTATAATTTTCTCTTCATTGGCATCGGTAATGATGCCTGCATTGTTATCAATAATTTCTTTCCATTCAGTTTCCTGGCGAACGATGATGCATGGTTTTTTAAAAAAATATGCCTCCTTTTGAACGCCGCCTGAATCGGTCAGGATCAGTAACGATTGTTTTTCAAGGTTGATCATATCAAAATAAGAAACCGGATGAATAAGCCTGATACGCCTGTTGTTCATTAGCGAGTTATACAATGCAGGCGGAACCTGTTTCTCCAATAAACCGGATGTACGGGGATGCATAGGAATAACCACATCCAGATCCTCTTCTTGAGCAATTTTATTAACAGCATTAAAAATAGCCGTTAAACGATCAGGGTTGTCGGTGTTATTATCCCGGTGAATAGTTACTAGAAGAAACCTGTTTGTAGTCAACTCCAACACGTCAATTATTTGTGAATTTTTTCCGGCTTTGGTAGCATAATACATACTATTATCATACATCACATCACCGCAATGAACAATTTTTGGATTGTCGATATTGAATGGCGGCTTAGTTTCAGTATTAAATCCTTCCTTAATAAGGTTTTGAATTCCTGTTAAGGTTGGACTAAACAGTAAGGTTGACGAATGATCACATACTATTCTGTTGATCTCTTCAGGCATCGTTTTATTGTAAGACCTTAACCCTGCTACAATATGAATTACCGGAATATATAACCTTGAAGCAGCAAGAGCTCCTGCAAGAGTCGAGTTCGTGTCGCCATATAATATTACTGCATGTGGTGGCTGATCAATGAGTATTTGTTCTATCCCTGAAATCATGTTAGCAATCTGCTGTCCATGCACTGAAGATCCGACATTAAGATTAAAATCTGGTTTAGGAATGTTTAATTCATCAAAGAAAATTTTCGACATATTATCATCGTAGTGCTGTCCTGTATGTAAAATGAATTCATTAATGCTACTGCTGAATTTATTTTGAATGGTTCTGCTTATGGCAGCTGCTTTGATGATTTGTGGCCTGGCACCAATTATTGTAATAATTTTGATCATAAGGTGTAAAAGTACAAAAAAATCTATTGTGCTTTTACAAATTACTACTGCCTGCTCCTGACTGATTTATATCTTGTTATTATCCGCAAAACTAAAATAGTTTCCTTCTCCAATGATGATATGATCAAGTACAGGCATATCAAGAAAGTTTCCCGCCTGCTGTAGTTTGTTGGTTAATCTGGTATCTGCTTCACTTGGTTGAACATTCCCTGAAGGGTGATTATGACAGAGAATGAGTGAAGAGGCATGGTGGTCCAGCGCAATTTTATAGATCTTTTTAGGATCTGCAACTGTTCCGGAAATACCACCTTCACTAACCTGCGCGGTTGAAATAATTTTATTTGCCCTGTCAAGTAACAGTATCCAAAATGCTTCATACCTGCTTCCCGATAATTTACTCTGCATGACCTCAAAAACATCCTTACTGGAAGTAATTTTTTTTCGTAATAGGATTTCAGACTCTCTGCTTCTTTTACCAAGCTCTAACGCTGCAATTATGATCAGCGATTTAACTTGGCCTATCCCATTGATTTTTTTAAGATCTGTGACTAATAGCTTAGAAAGCTCTACCAGGTTATTATTCGTTTGCTGTAGGATTTTTTTGGCCAGGTCAAGGGCTGAATCTTCTTTATTGCCCGAACCAATCAGAATAGCGATCAGTTCAGCATTGCTTAAATTATGTTTTCCTTTTAATAAAAGTTTTTCCCTTGGACGGTCATCTTCTGCCCACTGACGTATTGGAATGTGATTGCTATCAAATTTCATAATTTGCTTCTTTCGGATATTAATCCGGAAAAAGCGCTTTTGTGACCATAAAAAAAGAGGCTATTTTTTAATAGCCTCTTTTTTTATGGTTTTATAAATTTTCTACGAGAGAGAATTTATAT
>JAUXII010000215.1 GCA_030621075.1 Lentimicrobiaceae bacterium | reverse complement strand
GATACCTGGCTTTGGGAATTTGGGGATGGAACAAGCTCAACTTTGCAAAACCCCGTGCATCTATTTGCTGATACAGGTGTTTACAACGTTTGCCTTACCATCTGGGATAGCGAAGGACCTTGCCAAAGCACAAATTGTATGGATGTGTTTATTGGTTTCTTCCCTCCACCATGGAATTGTTGTAACATCTTCACGTATGTCGTTGAAGATTCATCAACCGTTACTTTTACAGGCGAAGCTTATTATGCAGGGATGATCGTACAGGCTGATAGTTATACCTGGGATTTCGGGGATGGAACCATTGGCGATGGCCAAACAGTTACACATATTTACGATCCGAATGGACCGGATGTATACACGGTCTGCCTTACTACAGTCATTACCGATTCAGTAACCGGTGAAACCTGCACAGCGGTTTCCTGTCAGGATGTGATGGTTAACGGAATGGAATATTTCGACTTGTTCGGACAGGTAACAATGGGGAATTTCTTTGTAGATATGGGTATTGCTACATTGTATCAAATAGATCCAATAACCGGTGATGTCTTTCTTATCGATATCCAACCCATCGACTCCTCAGGATATTATTTCTTCTTCAACATCATGGGAGGCGATTATTTAATACTGGCTGAACTCATGCAAGGTTCAACAGGTTATGGTGAATACCTGCCCACATATTATGGTGATGTCCTCTATTGGGGAGATGCAACAGTCATCAGCCTTGGAGAACCGGAAAACCCATACAACATTAACCTGATCCCTATGAGTTCATACGAAAATGGAGTTGCCGATATCACAGGAATCATAACTCAGGGTAATAGGTTATTTGGTGATGGAACACCCGTAACTGATGTTGAGATCATCCTTTTAAATGAAAACAACATTGCTCTTGATTACAGATATTCAAGTGATGATGGGGAGTTTGACTTTTCCACAATTGCTTATGGCACCTATAAAGTATATGCCGAAGTGCCTGGAAAAAGCACATCACCTGCCATGATTATTTTGGATGAAAATAATCAATCAGCTACACTTGAGTTTGAAATTACAGAAGGAGCTGTTCATATTTTATCTGTCAACGAGCTGGAGAACCCTTCATTAACGATTGGGGATATATTCCCAAATCCGGTAACAGACCGGGCATATGTTCACGTTAATCTTACTGAGAGCAGCCTGGTAGAGATCAACATCTTCAACCAGATGGGACAACAGGTCTTTTCAGAAATGCACAACCTGGAAATAGGGTCTCATAAAATAGCATTGAATACTGAAGGCCTGATCAGAGGGGTATTTGTTTTCAGGATCAATACTCTAAATGGGCCTGCAACAGTAAGGAAGTTTATAAAAATTGAGTAGTCGTGTACCTCATAAGCATCCTGGATCCCGGTATAAACCCGTGGTCTACTATTAAGCGCAGCCAGGTGAAATTCACCTGGCTGTTTTATTAAACAATAAATTTGCTAACAATTACTTCTGTTTTGTGCGGTAAATGTTTTTATATTGGGGTGTCCTGAGGCTGCAGTACTTTGAAATTTATTATTGTTTATTTGTTACTGATTGTTTCTCATTTCTGATTTTATGTTTTAATTTTTATTCCTCTTATTCCAATTCCTTTCAGCAGCCGTCTGGAATAAATGGAATATTTAATTACAATCTATTGATTTCCTTATTATTAACACACATTTCGCCCCGATGGGGCTTCTGTTTTGGGTTACTCCAGTTTCTAAAAACAGATCGCCCCTACGAGGCTGTATCTTCCAGCGCCGTAGGTGCTAAATGTTTATAGAACAGAAAATTATTAGCTTCATTAAAGTGCCGTAGGTACGATATGTAAATGTGTTTTTTTTAATCGGACAGGAATAATTATTAATTAAAAATGTCTAATCAGGAATATAAATGAGTAATAACCATTAAAAAATAAAAAATGAGGAGGTTTTGCTTCTATTTTGGGTATTTCATATTTATACATCAGGGTTATCTGAAGCATACCACTCGGCATAAGAAGTAAGCGTTTCTCTTAACCGCAAGCCGTAAAGTTTCAGGTGGCCGGGAAGCCTCTTACGGATCCGTTCAGAAAAATCAAGAATTAAGTTTTCAGTTGTAGGTTGGTAATCGACCAATATGACACGTTTGAACATATCATTCTTACCATCCAAATCTTTTGGGGCAAACTCCCTGTTAAGAACCAGGGCATGGTCAAAATTATTTATAACAGCTTCCCTGACAAGCGATTTGAGGTCTTTAAAATCCATGATCATGCCATATTTCGGAGAAGATTTATCTTGAACCGGCTCTCCAATTAATGTCACAAATAATTCATAGGTATGCCCATGAATGTGTTTACAGAGGCCATCATGTCCGGGTAAGGCATGTGCCATTTCAAAATTAAACGCTTTGGTTAACCTGATCAATGTCATCTTTTTGCACTTTTGAATTTATTTCGCATATCGCATATCGCATATCGAATATCCTTTCACTTCTCGCTTTTCTCTTCTCGCTTTTCTCTTTTCTCTTTTCTCTTAAAGATTTTCCACCAAAAATCTAACTCCAACCCCAACAAATATCAACCCACCAACAAACTTCACCCACCTTCCCCTGTACCTACAACCAAATCTTTGTCCGGTACCAAGCCCCAGAAGAGTTGAAAAAATCGCCATAAAGCTAATCATTATAAGCGCCTTTGAAAGCAAAGCCCCAATAAAATTAATACCAACACCAGCTATAAGTGTATTGAACCCGGCCGCCAGGCTAAGCCCAACCAATATTTTGAAATTGCTTAAATCATAGTGGCTTTTTTCCATGTGTAGCTTAAATGATTCCCAGATCATTTTCAGTCCAATGACAGAAAAAATGGCAAACGATACCATCAGTGCCATATGATCAAAAAGAGAAGAAAGAGCCATCCCCAGCAGCCACCCTGCGAGTAAAAAAAGAACCTGGAACATAGTAAAATATGCTGCTATTTTTACCATCTCCCCTCTTCCGGAAATTTTGCTTTGCATGGAAGCAGACATTGAAAGCTGGAAAAGTCCGCAAGACAGAGCTATTATTACCAGTATTAATTCAATCATTTTACCCTTTCAAGTTCAACTGTAAAATGCCTCAGGATCGGGGCTTCATTAATTATTTGGAAACCTTTTGTAATTGTTTCCCTTCGGTCATAAATATTTTTTAATGCCGTTGCTACAACATCCATATGATTATTGGTATACACCCTTCGTGGTAGGGCAAGCCGCAGCAGTTCCAGCTCAGGGTACCGGTTTTCCCGTGTAACCGGATCTCGATCAGCCATAAGTGTACCAATCTCAACACCTCTAACACCGCTTTCAATGTATAATTCAACCACAAGTGTCTGTGCCTGGAATTGTTCCTGGGGTACATGAGGCAAAAAACGCTTAACATCAACAAATATA
>JAUXII010000094.1 GCA_030621075.1 Lentimicrobiaceae bacterium | reverse complement strand
CTTAAAAATGCAAAGTATAATGAAATTAGCCATTATCAAGACATAAACAATGCACTTAGGGGCTGTTTCAAAAGAGGGTAATAGATACGGTTCTTCTCTTTGCGGTCCTCTGTGTCTCCTTTTGAGACAACCCCGATCTTCCCGATTTTCGGGAAACGAAGTGAGTAAATTCCGATACATATTAATTAATATTAACCTTTCGGATCAATATGAATTGTGGTTTCGATGAAAGTTTCTTTGTATATCCCATCTTCAATCATGGTCACAATCTTATGAGCATCTTCCAGTTTCATATCTTTTGGTAACATGATATGGCAGGTTAATTCTTTATGATTAACATAATCGTGCAAACGAAAATTGTGCACATGAATATCAATTTCTGTAACTGAATCAGCAATTCTTTTAATTTTTTCAATAAAGTCCGGATCAGCCTTTTCTCCAAGTAATGAACTGATTGCTTCCTGCATTATCTTATAACCACTATATAAAATCATCACTGATACAGCGATTCCTAACACCCCATCTACCCACCAGTATAATCTGCCAAATAGAATACCGGTAAGAATAACCAAAGATGAAATAGCATCAGTACGATGATGCCAGCCATCTGCTTTTATCGATTTAAAACCGGTTTTCCTGCCAACCCAAAAAGCATACCTGGCAAGTACTTCTTTTAGCACAACAGATACAATTGTAACAATAATTGCAATTGTTCCGAAATCGGCTGGTTCATGATGCCTTAACTTTTCAATTGACTCTGCCGCGAAATGAATTGCAACCCACCCTAATAAAAACGCTATAAAAAGAGTTGAGATAAGCTCAGCTCTGCCATGACCAAAAGGGTGGCGCTTATCAGGTGGCTTTTTTGAAACCTTTACGCCAATGAGCACAATAACTGAGCTAACTGAATCGGTAAGCGTATGCCAGGCATCTGCAATAATTGCAACAGAGCCGGAAACAATACCTGCCCAGAATTTTAATCCAAAAAGCAGAATATTAACCCCAATAGATATCCAGCCTTCTGAATAGGCAAGCAGATTTTTCTTTTTAATTTGAGTTTCGTTAGAATACATCAGGTTTTTTTAACATTAACAATCAATGTCGGTAAATCCCAGTCTTTACCCCATTGATAAGTTACGAGTCCAAACTTCATCCCTGCATTTTCCGAACTTGAATATGCTGAAAAAGGGTTTATCACTGCCAAACCTATTCCAGCCATACTGGAAATTTATATAAAATTTCTTCGGTTTCTTTTCATTTGTTTGTTTGTTCTTTTTTGTATTTATTAATGAAGCTATGTTCTAATAATACCTATGTCTAATACTGACAATGTAGCCATAATAATCACAAGTCCTATATAAACCAATGTCTTTTTTATGCCTATTACACTTCGTAACACCAGCATATTTGGCAGGGAGAGCGACGGACCGGCAAGTAACAGGACAAGCACAGGACCCTGTCCGAAGTTAAAAGACCTTGCAGTATCAAAGAGAAATTTTTGAAAAGAGTTGATCAAAAGCAAACAGGTCTCCATTTTTCAAAGATTTCACAAGTTGCTGATCGATATTTTTAGTTTTTCTAACAATATCCAGCTAACACCATGCTTCAGAGGATGATACACTAAGGGTTTCCTCCCACAAGAAAACCTTCGGCACGAACCCTTATGGTCTTTAAAAACAAGAAATCCAGTTAGGAGTTTAACAACAATAACCAGGGTTTAAAACCTGATATTAGTGTCAGTGCTTGACTTTATGTTAAACCCTGTTTAAGTAATGTGGAATCGTTGATTTCGGTGATAAGTACTAAAGGTTGGTTAGAAATAAACAATTATTCTACAAACTTGTTCCATATCCGCCGAATCCTGAAAATCGGAAACTGTCCTTATTTTTTTTCTATTTTTATAAACCTGTATACCTTCACTGAATGTGGAGGGATTTTAATGTATAAGGTATTTCCCTCAAGCTTTACAGTTTCATGTTCCCACAAATCTCTTACCCTGTAGTCTTCCAATATATATGGCTCTGATGACCAGTAGTTATCATTGGCTTTAAGAAGTACTGAAAAATCAACCTGAACATTCTTTTCTTCATCACTTCGATTTAGCAGACAGGCAGCTTTTTCATTGTTTACCAATTTTTTAATCCATATTTCGTAATCACCATTGTCGCGATAACAGAATCCCTGTTTGCATAATGTATCCTGGTCTAAAGCAATTATTTCTTCATTAGTAAGAATTTCTATAGTTTCGGGAGTCATATTCTGCAAATCATTTCCAGCCATTAGCGGTGCAGATAACATACACCAAAGCGAAAAATGAGTTTTATACTCTTCTGTAGTCATTCCGCCATTTCCTACTTCCAACATATCCGGGTCATTCCAATGGCCTTGTCCAGCATATTCTGCCAACTTATTTTGTGTATCCAGAATTGCAAGCATAGCATCCCACCTGTCCAAGATATCTCCTGTAGTACGCCATAAATGCCCAATGTCTTTTGCCCATTCCCATGGTTTGGATCGTCCCCACTCACACAAGCTAAATACAACAGGACGATCGGCTGCATAAAGCGCATCACGCATAGTTGTGTATGAAGATTTGGCATCCTGTGAGGTGGCATAACACCAATCGTATTTTAAATAGTCAACACCCCACTTTGCATAAGTACGGGCATCCTGATATTCATGTCCGCGTCCTCCCGGACGTCCCTGGCAAGTTTTTGTCCCTGCGCATGAATAAATACCAAACTTTAGTCCTTTAGAATGGATATAGTCTGCGAGGTACTTCATTCCACGGGGAAAGCGTTCCTTATCCACAACAATTTCACCATTTTCGTCTCTATCTACCTGCCAACAATCGTCAATTACTACATATTCATAACCAGCATCTTGCATCCCACTACTTACCATTGCGTCAGCTATTCCCATAATCAGATTTTCACTTACGTCGCAGCCAAATTTATTCCAACTATTCCAACCCATCGGTGGTGTTTTAGCCAGTTGTTCAAATTTTTGAGCGGTAAGATTAATAAAAAGAGCTGAAAATATTATATAAAAAACTATTTTCTTCATAATTACTATTTTTTTAATGGATTTGTATTTATTAAGTTGTACACACTGTTCTCTGATAAATGAAATTCCCCGCCATAAGGAGCGGGGAATTAGACCTTGGAAAATTAATAACCGGGATTCTGTTCCAGGTCAGCTCTATCAAGTTCATATTGGGGAATCGGCTGAAAATAGTACTTTTCAGGGAATGTACGTTGTTGAAATTCGAATACATTGTAAACTTTTGTATCCGAATTTTTATCCTTTACAATTCGAATTCCCTTAATTGGTTCGTTAAATACTTCTTCTGCAATTTTCCAGCGATGCACATCGAAAAAACGATGTGTCTCAAAACATAATTCAATTCGACGTTCATGCCATATTTTTTTCTGCAGTTCAGCGCCTGTTGCAGAAACGGGAGGCATAGAAATACGATCACGAACCATATTCAGGTAGGTTAGAGCTGTTGATTCATCACCGGCCTCAAACGATGCTTCTGCATAGTTCAGCAAAATTTCTGCATAACGGATAATAATCCAGGGTGTACTACGCGGATATTGCTCTGCTTCTATATCGTATGCAGGATCCATCGATTTGCGGTAAATATAGCTCATTTGCGGGCAGTCACTGCCTTTCACCGGATTACCAATACCATTCCTGCCGTATACTGTATTGTCAATTTTGAAAGCAGGGTCAAACGGATCCATTATATAGTTATTAGATTCCTCGCATACCCAGAATTGAACGGTAGAATCTGCTACCCAGGTACTACCATCAAACGTTACACTTGCATAGAACCGGGGATCACGGTTTGCGTACGGATTAGCACTATGTACAGGATTAGTCCAGTCAAAAGCTGTTCCATCGTTCATTTCAAATGCATCTACCAGGTTTTGACTTACCATAGTTGATGACCATCCATCAGCATATCCATTTCCATCTATTCCTCCGCCAAGGCCTTCTACTATTTCGAAGTATTGAAAGTACCCATCGGGGTTTACAGCATCATTTCCCCGGCTTAGAATTATTTCTTCATTTTTGTTCGTAAGAAAGACTTGTTTAAAATCTTGTCCCAATTGGTAAACATTCATATTAATAACTGCTTTTGCTGCCGCTGCTGCCGCTTGCCATTTTGCAATATCTCCGGATGGATTAAAGAGTGGAGATGCGGCATATAACAATATTCTTGATTTCATGGCCAGTGTAGCCCCCTTGGTTATACGCCCCCAATCTTTATCCTCGCTATAGTTATCAGGCAATAAAATAGCAGCCTTGTCAAGATCTTCAATTACAAGAGCAACAGTCTCTTCGAAAGTACTTCTGGTTCGAGTGAAATCATCGTCGAGGCTGAATGGTTCTGTGACTAGTACCGCACCATTGTAACGAACAGCTAAATCCAAATAGCTCCATGCCCTTAATGCATAAATTTCTCCCGTTAAACGATTCTTTTTTACTATTTCCGCATCTGTTTCAGCCGGAACTTTTTCAATGTTTTTTAAGAAAACATTACAGCCCTTGATAAAATTATAATGGTAACTCCAGACATCAATGCTTGTCGTTATCGAAGGAGACATAGATCCCCCCCAATAATCATGTATGCCGTGGTAACCATATTTATGAGTAGCTTCATCCGTAAAAACACTCAACTGGTAAGCTCTTATCCATTCGTACCATCCCAATTTGGGTAACACCTTATATTGGTTATTTACGTATGTTTCTGTTAAGTTCAGGTCTTCCCAAACGGATGCTTCAGAGAATTTGTCCAAAGGCATTTTATCCATAAGGTCTTTTTCACAGGCAAACAATATAAGCATAATCATTGGTGCCAGTAATAATTTATATATATTTTTCATTTTCATAATAATAAAATTTGTTTGTTTCAAATTATACTCTATTTAGAATGTTAGTTTTACACCGATGTTGTAAACTTTTGTCGCAGGGTAATATACACCCAGGTTATTAACAACTTCAGGATCATAATTCTTGATCTTGTCAAACAACAACAAATTAAATCCGCTAACATAAATTCTTGCATTACCTAAAAAAGTTTTAGACATAATATTTTGGGGTAAGGTATATGCAAGCTCAAGGTTTCTCAGACGCAGGAAGGAAGCATCTTTTAACCAAAAATCAGATTTAATTGTGTTGTAGGTTTCAACCCTGTGATAAAAAGCCCTGGGCATAGTTGCATTTTCGGCATTTTCAGGATTCCAGCGGTCGTCATACATCCAAAGCGGAATATTCATATCTCCGTTTCGTTCGGAAGGATTTATATAAGTTTTAGCATCTGCCTGGCCCTGCCATAGCATAGTCAATTCAAATCCTTTGTACTGGAAGTTAAAATTCAGACCGTAGAAAATTTTAGGAATATTTGAATCGTATATACGAACTTTATCATTATCGTCAA
>JAUXII010000330.1 GCA_030621075.1 Lentimicrobiaceae bacterium | reverse complement strand
ATCCTCCAGGCTTCTGGAGTAATAATACATATTCATCCATGTCCTGCGTGTCATGGTATCAGTAATATGCTGATAGGTTTTAAGAGCATCTATTCTGAGTTCTTGCAAAGAATCAGTGGTGGCAGACTGGGCCAGGGCATTACCGAACAGGAGGCAAATAAACAGCGTGATGAGTGTTTTTTTTTCAATTTCCATCATAATGGAGTTTACTTTCCTATACAAAAGTAAGAGATTTGATCAATTTTCAAATTATTTCAATTCCAAATTCTCAAATTATTAATTGTATTTTTGCGCAATCAAGATAGAATTATGTTTCTACAAAGCTATAAAAACAGCCTGATCTTCTTTGCTTTTCTGATTTTTTCACATTTCAGTTTCGCACAAAAAGATGGGTATAAAATAAAGGTGACAATTGCTGGAATCAGCGACTCTGTTTGCTTCCTGGCAAGTTATTTTGGCGACAAAACCTACCTAAAAGATACTGCGGTGGTTGATCAAAACGGCGTGATGATATTCGAAGGAAGGGAAAGCCTCCCCGGGGGGTTATATATTGTTGCAGGCACAGAAAAAAATAAATATTTTGAATTTCTCATCAATAAAAAACAACGATTTTCAATCGAAACTAAAAAAGATGATATTGCCTGGAATATTAAGATTAAGGGATCAATAGAGAATGACCTGTTTTTCAATTACATAGCATTTATTAGCAGTAAACAGGAAGAGATTATGCCATGGCAGAGTAAGCTGAATCAGCAGCTAGATAGTGACTCTATTGCAATAATTCGTGAACATATCAGTAGGATTGACAAGGAGGTTAAAAATTTTCGTGAACGGTTTATCGATGAGAATCAGGGTACACTTGTCGCTGCTTTTATACAAGCAACCGTGAATCCAGCGATACCTGATCCTTCATCACTTTCAGAAGAGATCACTGATTCTGCCTTTGCCTACAAGTATTATAAGCAACATTATTGGGACAACCTGAATCTGGCTGACGCCAGGTTGCTTCGAACTCCACTTCTTCATAAAAAGCTTGAAAAATATTTGAATGAAGTGGTACTGCAGATTCCTGATACGCTAAATAAAGAAATTGATTATTTATTGGAAGCAGCCCGGCCAAGCAAAGAGGTATTTGAATATTTATTGTGGCACACGACCATTAAGTACGAATCGTCGAAGATCATGGGGTTTGATGCCATTTTCGTACATCTTGCAAACAGGTATTTCAAAACCGGCCAGGCTGATTGGTTGAATGAAACGGTTAAAGAGAATGTCATTAACAGGGCTACTATTCTTGAACCGCTGCTGATCGGCAAGAAAGCTCCCAACATGATACTATTAGATACAAACAACATCCCAACTGCTTTGCATCATGTTCAGGCACAATACACGTTGGTTTTTTTCTGGGACACTGATTGCAGTTTTTGCAAGAAGGTAACTCCTAAGCTAAAAAAGTTTTACCGGGAAGAAGGTAAAAAATACGACATTGAGATTTTTGCTGTTTGTATTGACACATCAATGTCAAAATGGAAGCAATACATTAACCAGCATGATTTGCACTGGATAAATGTAAATGGTTATTTAAGTATGACTCCGGATTTTCATGACCTTTATGATGTTCATAGCTCTCCGGTAATGTATTTACTGGATAAAGACAAACACATCCTTACCAAGCGAATTTTAACTGATCAGATCTTTGAATATATTTATAAGATGGAATCGGTCAGGGAATAAAAAAAGCCACCTTTTCAGGCGGCTAATGATTAGCTCTTTGCTATTTCCACGACAGCTTTAAAAGCATCGGGATGATTCATGGCAAGATCGGCAAGGACCTTACGATTGAGTTGAATATCCTTTTTATGAATCAGGCCCATTAAAGCGGAATATGATAAACCATGTTCTCTTGCTCCTGCATTAATG
>JAUXII010000113.1 GCA_030621075.1 Lentimicrobiaceae bacterium | reverse complement strand
TGGTATCTGTGAGAACCTAAAAAGAATGATTTTTGAGACACCCTCAATAATATTCCTTTAATTCCGGTTGTTGTGGAGCAGCTTAGGGAATCTGTCAGGAAATTCTACATAACAGCTTAATAACTAATCATTACGGAAAAATAAATCCCGGGTAAGACCCAACAACTGCATGAGGTATCGTAGCATTATATTTTATATTGATGGCATCAATAATTTTGTTTGCTACAACAGCATTACCTCTTTCGCTAAATTGAATTCCATCGAGTGAATAAAGCCCGCCGGTAACAAATCCTGTATTGAATTTTATGCCATCATACACTAATCCTGCTTCAGCCGACTGAATAAACGAATACATGTCGACAAGAGCCAGGTCATAGGTCTGGGCAAGACCGGAGATGACTACATTATAACTATCAATGACATCTTGAATTTCATTGAGCTGTGCTTCTTTCAGGATGTACAAACTAGGAATGCCATTGGGCCCAAGTTCAGGATGCGCCGGATCAGGAACGCCCATTCCGAAGCAAAGAATTGAATCAGTGGGAAGTGTTATCAAAAACAGGTCTTCCGCGGCCATTTGCCTGACATTGAATGGTGGAGGCAGAGGGATATCTTCATCCTCAACAACAAAAGCATTTGGCCCTTCCTGAAAATCAAAACCATAACTCCAAATAACGCCCAAAGAAGCCAGGTAAGCCTCAAAGTCGCCATAAGCAGCATTCAATCCACCTGCTTGTTCAGCAGTTAAGACAAAGCCATTGTAAGGCAATTTCTGCGAGATTGTAGTAAAATAAGGCATGCGTGTAATGTCGCTCACATTTACAATCGCTCCTTTAGCTCCCTGTTGAACCATACTTTGTACCACGGCTGTCATGGTTCCAGTGAAAGTTGGTACGTTGGTGATACTATCGTCAGTCCCTCCTACTCTTGCATATCTTAATACATCTTCAAGCCCAAGCCAGATGGTAAAGAAAGATGGGTTCTGGGTAACAGCTTCTCCAATAACTGTTGAAACACCTGGTTCAGCGGCAAAACGAGCGTAATATGGATTCATTAAGCCATAGATATCCGCAAATACCTCATACGATTTGATGGCAGGTACACCCATATTGTTATAAGGTCCATCAGCACCAATAGGGTTAAAATTACCTTGATCAGGTGTCCCTTCTGCCGGGATTGGGGCCAGAGATGGAACGCCTTCGCAATCGATTTTATATCCAAGTACGTTTTTACCACCAAAGCCAAGTTCATCAAGCATCAACGGCTGTTTAAATGCACCACCTCCGGCAGTAGCAAACTGAGTGGCAAGTATATTAGGAATGCTGTGTTGTTGCCCTTGACGATAAAGCTCTGCATCCATAAATCCGGCAGTATTAAAATCACCAACAGCAACATAGTTAGAAAAATCGGCAGACCCGTTCGAAGGAGTAAATTCTTCAATGGTAGGTTTACAACCTGCCAGAAAAATGCCTGTTATAACGATAAATAAATATTTTATTTTCATAATATTCTGTTTTAATATTTTACAAATCAATGGTTAGACCGAGCCCCGGGACAAACACATTGGTCTTATACGTGCCTCCAAAATTATCAGGCTGATAATTTTTTTCTGCTTCCAGGCCCATAATATATAAAAATGAGGCATCAATGCTGATACCATCAGCAGGGTAAACCGAGAAACCACAAGTAAATCCCAGGTTATTTAAGCTGGGGGTTTCAGGAGAAAAATAATTCTCGTTTGTTGGTGTCGGGTCATAGTAGAAACCGGCCCTGACAGCAACTGTCTCATTTACTGTATACTGCCCACCAAACCGGGGTATAAGTGTGTTTTGGTACTCCCTTTTGTTTTCTGAGTCTTGTAATCCATCCGTGTTTATTTCAAAGTCAAAATCAAGTGACTCATAAACACTCCAGAATACATAATTCAGGCTTAAGCCAAATAAAAGCTTTTCAGAAGCCTGGTATGAAACTCCAAAATCCAGGTTAGCCGGTAAAGGTAACATTGTAGAAACCTTATTCTCGGCCGGAAAATTTGTTTGTAATGATGCAGGAACAGAAAACAACGCATCAGCACCGCTCACTTCCATCAGGACTTTGGAACGATAGTCAATTCCAATGTTAAGCTTATCAGTAGGACGAATTTGAATACCGATATTATAGCCAAAGCTGTTTGTTTTACCTTCGAGGGTTACATCTCCTTCACCTCCTGTGCCTTGAAGTGGTAATCCTTTGGTCATGTTAAAACTACCCATAGCTAATACAAAACCTGCACCAACACCAATGTAATCGTTTATTTTATATGAAACTGTTGGCTGGAAAAATATTGCCGATAAAGATATGTCCTTAATCAGGAAACGCCCTGCCCAATTATCCTCCCACTTAAGGCTGTTGCCATATGGGGTGTTAACAGCCAGGCCAACACTTAATTTCTCGTTGATCTTATACGCACCATAAAAATAAAAAGGGGTGCCCATTGGATTATCCGTATCCGCCTGATATACAGATGGTTCGGTTTTTTGGAAAGTTGTATACCCAAAGATTGGGCTCATTCCGAATGATACACTCCATTTAGACTCAACAAAAGAAAGTCCACCAGGATTGTAAAACATACAACTGGCATCAAAAATTAATGAGGTACCAACTAACCCCATTCCAATTTGTTTCTGACCATGTAAGCCTACCTGGTAGCCACCACTTTGGGCAGCCCATGGTATAAACAAAATTGTCACCAAAATGAAAAGTAATTTTTTTCTCATAAGATTGTTTTTTGAGTTAATATGGCCCGCAAGATAGTAAAAAATATTTTGCAGCATCAAAAGCACTACTTTAGTTAGTTATTCGATCAAGCACTACTTGAAAAATGCCTGTATATTTTTTACCACTTGATTTTATCATAAAAATTCATTATCTTTATAGTGTTAATTCAATATACAATTTATTAAGAAAGGAGGGAAATTATGTTAAATGATTTTCAATGCCCGGCCTGCAAAGGTCAATTAAGGGTTGGAGAGCAGGTAATTTTCATGACTAAATCAGAAAAATGGCAGGGAGGTCTCATCCTTTTACACCCGGAACCAGGCAATTATATTGTCGAAAACCATCCTTCATTTAAGCTTGAGAAAGGAGAAGATGTTGATTTTTATTGTCCTATTTGTCATTCAAAGCTGACTTCAAAAAAGCACAGAAACCTGGCTATGGTAATCATGAAAGATGAATCAGGGAAAAAATTTGAAGTCTTCTTTTCAAAAATTGCAGGTGAAGAATGTACATATCAGGTGATAGGGGATTCAATGGAGATTCACGGGAAGCATGCGAAAACCTATCTGGACTTCTTTAATTTAAGCCAGACAACCTGAAATGCATAGTAGATAAAATTACCTGATGGCAACAGCATTATTGCATCTGGTGCATCTGCCATCTTTATCGAGGCCATTAACAGAAATCCAATACCCATCGCGGGTAATTACTTTCTGGCCGCACTGGCTACATATTGTATCCCTGCCTTTATTAGTGGAAATATTTCCGATATACACATAATTTAACTTTTCCCGGGCAAGATCAAAAAGCGTCATCATGGTTTCAATCGGAGTTGTTTCAATGGTCATTTTATATGACGGATAGTACTTTGAGATATGTAATATACTGTTTTCTCCAAGCTCTCCGGCTATCCATTGGATCATCTCACTGAATTTACGCTTATCATCGTTCAATGTTGGAATAACAAGATTTGTAATTTCAAGGTGTTTGCCGGATTTTCTGATTGTTTTCAACGTATTTTTAACAGGGCCTAGTCTGGAAAAGGTGTTTTTTTTATAAAAATCGTCAGTGAAAGCTTTCAGGTCAACACTAAAAGCGTCCACATAATCTATTAGTTCAACGAGAGGGTCTTCATTTATAAACCCATTGGTTACTACTACATTTTTCAGGCCCTCAATCTTGGCTTTTATCGCAATTTCAGCCATGTATTCAAACCAAACTGTTGGTTCGTTGTAAGTATATGCAATTCCTATGCTTTCAACACGGGTTAATGCGGTGTTTACAATGTCATTTACCGGGATATTGCGCAAATGCAGGAAATCGTCGACCGAAGTTTGAGATATCCCGGCATTCTGACAAAATTTACAATGTAGATTGCATCCAACACTTCCCACACTAAAAATTACCTCTCCCGGATAATAATGGTACAACGGTTTTTTCTCTATCGGGTCGAAATGTAACGCTGATATCTTTTCGAAATTTTCAGCATATAGTTTACCCCCTGAATTTTTTCTCACATGACAGCTTCCTGTTTGCCCATCTTTCAGCAAACAATTGTGGGGACACAACGTGCATTTTACTTTCTCTTGTTTCAAAGACTCATAATACCGTGCTTCTTTTTTCATAATAAATTAGTTTTTATTCAACACCCCAGTTAATTTCATTCTTTCCCAATGATTTAAGATATTCATTTGCTTTCGAGAAATGTTTACAGCCAAAGAATCCATTATAAGCTGAAAAAGGAGAAGGGTGAGCTGCTTTTAGTACCAGGTGCTTATTTTTATCGATCAGGCTTTCTTTTGATTTCGCATAATTACCCCAAAGAAAAAACACCAACCCTTTATGGTGTTCTGAAAGTGCTGCGATCGCAGCATCAGTAAATGTTTCCCATCCTCTGTTTTGATGAGATCCCGGCTGACGGGCTCTAACTGTAAGCGTTGCGTTTAAGAGCAGAACACCCTGTTTAGCCCACGATTCAAGATTTCCATGTAACGGAACAGGCAGGCCCATATCATTGTTTAACTCTTTATAAATATTACCCAGCGAAGGCGGTACCGGAACCTCTTTTGGAACTGAAAAACAAAGGCCATGGGCCTGCCCCTTACCATGATAAGGATCCTGTCCAAGAAGCACCACCTTTACCTCGTAGAAAGGAGTCAGGTTGAATGCTTCAAATATTTTGTTACCCGGTGGATAAATGACATGCTTCCTCTTTTCATCTTTCAAAAATGTTTTCAGGGAAAAAAAATAATCTGACCTGAATTCCTTCATTAATTTTTCATTCCAGCCAGACTCGATCAAAGGGTTTATTTTATTCATTTTGATTAATTTTCA
>JAUXII010000219.1 GCA_030621075.1 Lentimicrobiaceae bacterium | reverse complement strand
CATTGTTTAGAATAGAGTGTGTCTCAAAAGCCATTCTTTTTAGGTTCTCACAGATTTCACAGATTTACACAGATTTGTCATAATTTTAATTATGGCAATATCAGCCCCTTAAGTCATCTGTGCAAATCAGTGAAATCTGTGAGAATATTACTTTTGAGACATCCCCTGACTAATTATCAATATAATCCAACCCTTGATTCGCATTACAAGTATAAAAAAAGATTTTGTATGTTTGTTTAATCAACACCAATTAATCCGTGTATTGACGCTAAATGTATGAATTTATCAAATTAGAGCAATGAAGCGTTTGCTTATTACATTTTTTCTGATTGGGGTTTTTATTATTTCATCATTCTCCCAGGATATTTTTTTACTCCAGAAAACAAGGGGGTTAAAGAACTATAAATATTTCCCCGGTGATCATATTCATTTAAGGATGAAAGCAGATACTTTAACCAGGGAAATTAGCGGAGTATTGACAGGTATTTCTGATTCATCTATCATAGTGAATGGCTCAGAAGAAATTTATCTTCGCGACATCACTGTTGTTTTCAGGAATCGACGAATGGTGAGGCTTACAAAAAATTTATGCTATTTCGCCGGAGCAGGATACTTTTTTCTTGATGCATTAAACAGAACCATTAATCATGAATATCCTGTAATAACCCAAAGTACATTAATTACAGGAAGTATAATTGTTGGAAGTGGCCTGATGATCTCGCCGTTTCAAATTAACAGGATCCGGGTTGGTAAAAAATGGAGGTTGAAGTGTTTAGTTCTCTAAATAGTATTCTGATTCAAACAATTAACTTGACTCCAATAATTCCCTGATAAGCAACGTCATTTTTGGCTCAACTTTGCTGGCGGCTTCCATCACATCTTCGTGAGTTACTTCTACTATCCTGCCCTCAATGCCAAGATCGGATATAACAGAAATAGCAAAACATTTCAGTTTCATTTGGCGTGCAGTAATTACTTCAGGGATAATAGACATTCCCACGGCGTCTGCACCAATAGTTCTGATGTATCTGTATTCTGCCGGTGTTTCAAAGCATGGCCCGGTAACGGCAGCTAAAACACCTGATTTGGTTGAAATATTATTTTTCAGGGCAATTGTTTTTACCTTTTGGATAATTTCGCTGTTATATGGCTCACTCATATCAGGGAAACGGTCGCCAAAGCCTGGATTATAAGGCCCAATCAAAGGATTGCCTGACATGAGATTGATCTGGTCTTCAACGATCATCATATCACCGATATTAAAATCAGGATTAACCCCTCCACTGGCATTCGAAAGGACCAATAATTTAACCCCCAGGCTTTTAAGTACACGAACAGGTAAGGATAGTTTGTTGAAAGAGTATCCTTCATAAAAATGGAAGCGTCCTTGCATGGCAACCACTTTTTTTTCACCTAATTCGCCAAATATCAGGTTCCCCTTATGCCCTTTTACCGTTGAAACAGGGAAATAAGGTAGTGAATCGTATGAAATAACTGTTTCAATTTTTATCTCTTTTACCAGGTTACCCAATCCTGTCCCAAGGATAATCCCGGCATATGGAATTATTGTCGTTTTTTCTCTGATTGAAGAAACGGTTTTATTAACCTCTGTTAACATAGTCAAGAATTTTTTTATCAAAAAGAGATTTGCCTGGTTCATGGATTATTGTATTAATAGGAATGTAATAAACCGGCAAATCTTTAATAAATTCAAAGATATCAGATTTTCTCAATCTGGCAGCATCTTTTTCAGTAGTTACAATAATTTTATTTTTTGTAACGGTGTTTTGAAAATAATCCCTGATCATTTGCCCATCTTTCGGTGTATACCAATGGTGATCTTTGAAACACAAAGTGTTTAAATGAGTGCAGTAATTTTTTAAATGAAACTCCAGCGGGTAAGGATTTGCAATACCTGCTACGAGTAATATTGTACTAAAGCTGGTGTTATTACCTAGGCTTTTTTTCCCGGTCAAAGAAATGAAAGATTCATGCTTTATGTATGAAAAATAAAGTTCCTGGTAGGGTTTCGGCCTAATTTCCTTGTTCAAACTTCTTTGAATTATTGGAGAAAGGATCCTGTTGGTTTTTGTAACAATAATAATATCAGCTCTTTTATAGTTCCAGGCTGGTTCCCGAAGTCTTCCAGACGGTAACATAAAATCTTTTACAAACAAATGATGAAAATCAGTCAACAAGATGGATAATCCGGGTTTGACGAATCTGTGCTGAAAAGCATCATCGAGTAGGATAACATCAATATCAGTATGCATTTCCTGCAATGTGGATATTCCTCTTGTCCGTTTTTCATCCACAGCAACGATCAATTTATCAAATTTACTATTAACCTGCCATGCCTCATCACCAAGCTCTTCAATTGAAGTCATGGGGCCAGCTTGTAAGAAACCTTTGGTTTTTCTTTTGTAACCCCTGCTTAGCATGGCTACTTTAAAATTATTTTCTAAAAGAAGCTTAATCAGGTATTCAACCTGAGGCGTTTTTCCTGCTCCTCCAGCGCACAGATTTCCAACCGAAATAACAGGTGTTTTATACCTTGTACCTGGAAGAATTTTCAGATCAAAGCATAAATTCCGTATGGAAGTCACTATTCCATATAGAATGGAGACGGGAAGGAGTAATACTTGAAGGAAATTCACAGCTTAATAATGCTTTTATTGATATTTACGGGATTAACCTTAGTCTATTCCCCATTTATTTTATTGAAACGAATATCTTTAAATTTAGTTTCGTACATTTAATTTGAAAAGAATTATTAATTTCGAATGGATTATAGAAATTAAGAATGATTATTTGAAAGTATGCCTATGAAGTTAAAAGAAATTGCAGCTATTATTGAAGAGGAAGCTCCTCTTATGTTGCAGGAATCGTATGATAATGCTGGTCTGCTCCTGGGATCAGGCGATAAAGATATTCGAAAGGCTTTAATTTGCCTTGACGTTACGGAGCCTGTCATCGACGAAGCAATTGAAAAAGATTGCAACCTTATTATTTCTCATCATCCGTTGATTTTTAAAGCATTAAAAACATTAAATGTAGATGAACCTGTTGAACGGATATTGGTCAGGGCCATTAAGCATGATATTGCCATTTATGCTGCCCATACAAATCTTGATAATGTAATTGGCGGTGTGAGTGGTTTTGTTGCAAGGAAGTTGGGGTTAACGGATGTTCAAATTTTATCGCCCCAAAAGGGAACGTTACGAAAGCTTGTTACTTTCTGTCCGGTTGACAAGGCTGAAGATGTAAGAAATGCTATTTTCAATGCCGGAGCTGGTCATATTGGTAATTATGACTATTGCAGCTTCAATTTGGAAGGATCAGGTAGTTTCAGGCCTGGAGAGAATAGCAACCCATATGTTGGAGAGGAGGGAT
>JAUXII010000297.1 GCA_030621075.1 Lentimicrobiaceae bacterium | reverse complement strand
GTGAAACACCTGACATGCAGAATATCGAAAATCGCCCAATTAACATCGAAAATCGCCCAATCGACAATTGACAATCGCCTAATTCTTCTACGCCAGCTTCTGCTCCATGTACTTCTTGGATATCTGCCTGACAGGATACCAGGTGGAAACAAATCCAATAAGAAAAACAGTAAAAAATACACTTACGAAATCAATGACCTCCATTTTTACCGGATAGGCATCAATGATAAACGACCCGCTGCCTGCTTGCAGTTCAATCAGCCCAAATGTTTGCTGGAGCCATGCTATAACACCTCCCAATATAATCCCGAGTAAAGCGCCGGTGAGGGAAATTAATAAGCCCTCAATCATAAAAATCCGCCTGATCAGGGCATTACTGGCCCCCATACTCCATAAAACCGCAATATCTTTTTTCTTCTCGAGGATAAGCATGGAAAGAGAGCTGATAACATTAAAGGTGGCAATAATAAGTATAAAGGTGAGAATGAAAAAGATAGCCCATTTCTCTGATTTCATGATTTTGTACAACAACTCTTGCTGCTGGAATCGGTTCTTTACTATATATTTATCACCGACAATTTCAATGATTTTCTGCTGGATTTTATTTACATCCACATCAGGGACTAATCCGATTTCAATAGAAGTAACTTCGTTGGTGTATTCAAGCAGGTTCCGGGCGAACCTGATAGGTACAATCATATATTTTGAGTCGAAGTCCTGCTGAACGGAGAATATGCCTGAAGGAAAAATAGTTTCGCTGTTGAAAGCCTGATCAATGTTTCCCAGGGTTTTTTTTGTTCTTTTAGGAACGTAAACCGTGATAGGAGATGGTTGGTCATGTCCACCTACTCCCAAAGAGTATGCTACCCCAAATCCTAGAAAGGCTAATGGCTGACCTTTTCGCTCAAGAACAAGTTCACCATCAATAACCATATTGTTCAAATCACTTAACCGCTCAAAATCTTCGGATACGCCTTTAAGGGTTGCCAGGTATTGCTTGGCCCTGAACTTTAGCAGCACTGTTTCTTCAACCACTTCGGTATATCTCACCACACCGGGTATCTGCTTGATGGAATCGGAAGGAAGTGTTGGTGCTTCAAACGTTTTCCCCTCTTTAACTGTTATTTGCAGGTCCGGATCAAATGTATTGAATAAAGAAGTGACCAGATCCTCAAAGCCATTAAAAACAGACAGGATGATGATCAATGCCATTGTGCCAATAGTGACTCCAACCACCGAGATCCCTGAAATAATATTAATGACGTTGTGGCTTTTTTTAGAAAAAAGGTATCTTTTGGCTATGTAAAATGGTAAATTCAACCCTGTTTTGTCTATTTACAGAAATTTTCAATGTTATTTTTTGCATCCTTAAACCCCAGCGAGTATGAGTTTTTCCAATCAGCGCAGGCACCGGAAAAATCGTTCAGGTTATGTTTTGCTACTCCCCGGTTAAAATAGGCCAGGGCAAATCTCGAATTTTTTGATATAGCGATGTTAAAGTCTTTTAACGCCCCTGCATAATCTTTTTTATTGAGTTTAGCATATCCCCTGCCATTATAAGCCATAACAAAGTTCGGATTTAACCGTATCGCTACATTATAATCGGCAATTGCCCCATCGAAATCTTTTAGCATAGCTTTTGACTGTCCCCTGTTTGAATAAGCAATGATATAATATGGATCGTTTGCAATACAATGTGAAAAGTCTGTAATTGACTTCTCAAGCTCCCCCATTCTTTGCCATACCATTCCTCTGCCATTGTAAGCCACCGCATATCCCGGATCCATATTCAGCGCTATGTTATAATCCTTTATGGCTTCCTGATATTGACCTAAAACAAGTTTTGAATTGCCCCGGTTATTATATGCTTTTGAGAACCGGGGTTCCATAACTATTGAACGATCGTAATCGCGAAGTGCCCCCTGATAGTCGCCTATATTATGCTTTGCCAACCCCCTGGCATTAAATACAAATGGTTGGTATGGCTTTAACTTCAGGGTTTTATCATAGTTGATAATTGCCTGATGTGGATTACCAAGTTCAAGGTATGAATTGCCGAGTGAACTGAATCCAAAATATAGATCAGGATGTTTTTTTGTTAAATCAGTGAAAAGCGAAATACTATTTTTCCAGATTTTGATCCGTTCGAAAGTGGCAGCAGCAAAGTATGTAAGATAGATAACCATGAGCGCTCCCAATAAATATTTGCTTTTGGGTTTTTTGTTTAGCACCCAAATAGCCATCATGCCAATCAGGAAATAAATTGATAGCGAAGGGATGTAAAGATACCTGTCGGAAAGATAGCTTTCATAAATATCCATCCTGAACACAGGTAAGATGGTGACAAGAAAAAAAGCAACCGAAAACCCAAAGACCCGGTTTCGTTTAAATAATAAAATGGCCGCTGCCAGGACTGCAATAATAAGGATGAGATACAAAAGATTTTTAGCACGGATATTTTTATCAAAATAGAGTTCCGGCAAAGGGTGTACAACTGAAAGGTTAACAGGAGCTACTGATCGTACCACCCATTTGTTTAAC
>JAUXII010000058.1 GCA_030621075.1 Lentimicrobiaceae bacterium | reverse complement strand
CCCGATTCCTGATTCCCGATTCCTGATTCCCGATTCCCGATTCCCGATTCCCGATTCCTGATTCCCGATTCCCGATTCCCGATTCCCGATTCCCGATTCCCGATTCCTGGCTACCAACTGCGGACTCCCTCACCTGTTGATATAGATTCGTCAGTCATCTGTTCGACATCCTCCTAATCCCCGCCTCAATACGCAAAAGCGTCTCTTCCTTCCCAATCAATGCAATAATATCAAACATATGTGGGCCTTTCATGGCACCAACAACACAGAGACGGAAGGCATTCATAACGACTCCCATGCCGACCTCTTTCTCTTCAATCCATGCTTTGACCGCTTTTTCGGTGTTTTCGGAAGTGAAATCATCAATAGTCTTTAGAACCTCTGTTAATTCTGTCATGATTCCCGGGGTGTTTTCTTTCCAGCGCTTTTTCACAACCTTTTGATCATATTCTTTTGGGGCTTCAAAGAAAAAGTATGACTGGCCCCAGAATTCATTAACAAAATTTGCTCTTTTTTTGATCAGTTCACAAACTTTTGAAATATAATCATCAGTTGCTTCAATATTTTTCTCTTTTAATACAGGTTTGTACTGTTCAACAAGATCTCCTATTGGCTGGAGCTGTAAGTATTGATGGTTGTACCATTTGGCTTTCTCAAAATCAAAACGTGATCCCGACTTACCGACTCTGCTGATGGAGAAAGCGCCAATAAGCTCTTCCATTGAGAACAGTTCCTGTTCTGTACCGGGATTCCAGCCCAGGAAGGCCAGCATATTGACAAAAGCATCGGGGAAGAAGCCCGACTCTCTGTATCCCGATGAAACCTCACCGCTCTTTGGGTCTTTCCATTCAATCGGAAAAACAGGAAATCCCAGCCTGTCGCCATCCCTTTTGCTCAGTTTGCCTTTGCCATCAGGTTTCAGGAGCAAAGGAAGATGGGCAAATTTGGGCTCATCCCATCCGAAACTTCTGTAAAGCAATACATGAAGCGGTAGTGAAGGGAGCCACTCTTCGCCACGGATAACATGCGTGATCTCCATCAGGTGGTCGTCAACAATATTTGCGAGGTGGTATGTAGGCATGCCATCCGACTTAAAAAGGACTTTATCATCTAATGTTGAAGTGTTAACAATGACCCAGTTGCGAATTTCATCAAATATTTTAACATCTTGATTATCAGGCATTTTAAAACGTATCACGTAGGGGTTTCCTGCGGAAATTCTTTGTGCAACATCTTCCTGCGGAAGGGTGAAGGAATTTGTCATACTCATCCTGACAGCGATGCCATAACTGCTGTTTGCAGCTTTTTGTTCTTCCAGTTTTTTCCGCATTTTTTCCAGCTCCCCGGGAGTGTCAAAAGCGTAATAGGCATGACCAAGTTCAACCAGCTTCTCAGCATATTGGCGATAAATACCTTTTCTTTCCGATTGCCGGTATGGCCCGAACGCTCCTCCTTCTCTGATCCCCTCGTCAAAGGAGATACCAGCCCACCTGAGCGATTCCATGATGTACTTCTCTGATTCAGGAACAAAGCGGGCCCGGTCGGTATCTTCGATTCTCAGAATGAATTTTCCGTTGTGTTTCCGGGCAAATAAATAATTATACAATGCCGTTCTTACACCACCAATATGAAGTGGCCCTGTTGGACTTGGGGCAAAACGAACACGAATTTGTTTTGGATCCATAAATTTATCTTAATTTAAGCTGCAAAGATAGTGAATCAACCTTTGAAAAGAGAGGAAATATATATACTTTCGTAAGCTCAAATCTACTAACCGTAAAATCATACCATCATGCAAAAAAAACTTATTTTACCTTGCGCAGCATTACTAATCATTATGATTATGGCTGCCTGTTCACCGACAGTGACAGAAGAAGAGAAAGAAAATCAGTATTCCGGAACCATCCCTCAGGTGGAGGCATTAAATCCGGTTTCTATCGACTATGTTAAAGAGAGAGTGCTTATTTATGCTCCTTTTGAGCTAATAACTGATATCAGCCATCTTACTGAAAAGGAAAAACAGATACTCCCTATTCTTTTTGATGTTGCCGATATTATGGGATCTATCTATTGGCAGCAAACCATTGGTAATAAAGAGGCGTATTTCGGCCGTATAGACAATGAAGCCACTGTTGATTTTTCGAAAATTAACTACGGACCATGGGACAGGTTGAACAACAATACATCATTTATTGCTGAGATCGGCCCCAAACCTGCAGGTGCTAATTTTTACCCTGCCGATATGACCAAAGAGGAATTTGAGGCTTTTGACGACTCCCTCAAAACTAGCCTGTATACGTTGATAAGAAGGAATGAGGATAGTTCGTTGCGCACTGTCTGGTATCATGAAGCTTACGCAAGCAAGGTTCAAAAGGCTGCTGACCTTTTAAAGAAAGCTGCTTCCCTGGCCGAAAATGAAGGGCTGAATAAGTATTTAACCCTTCGTGCAGAAGCATTATTGACCGATGATTATCAACCCAGTGATTTTGCCTGGCTGGAGATGAAAACATCAAAGATTGATTTTGTAGTAGGGGCTATAGAGAATTATGAGGATGCCCTTTATGGCTACAAGGCAGCACAAGAGGCATTTATTCTTATCAAAGATCAGGAATGGAGCGAGCGGCTCACAAAATATGCATCATTATTACCCGGTCTTCAGAAAGGTGTTCCGGTTGAAGAGGAATATAAAAGCGAAGTACCCGGGGCCAATACCGATTTGAATGTTTATGATGTAATTTATTATGCAGGCGATTGTAATGCCGGCAGCAAAACCATTGCCATCAATTTACCCAATGATGAAGAGGTACAATTGAAAGCCGGATCACGGAAGTTGCAGTTAAAAAATGCCATGAGGGCCAAATTTGACAGGATCCTTGTTCCGATCTCGGAAATATTGATCGATCCGGCACAGCGTCAGCATGTTACCTTTGATGCTTTTTTTGGAAATACCATGTTTCATGAGGTGGCTCACGGACTTGGTATTAAAAATACACTTGACGGAGAAGGTACCGTAAGAAAGGCCCTGAAAGAGCAGTATTCGGCTATTGAAGAAGGCAAGGCTGATATCATGGGATTATACCTCGTTACACAACTTTTCGAAATGGGTGAGATCACCGAAGGCGAGATTATGGATAATTATGTTACCTTTTTTGCCGGGATATTCCGGTCCAGCCGCTTTGGAGCTGCCAGTTCCCATGGAAAAGCAAATATGATGAGGTTTAATTATTTTGAAGAGAGAGAAGCCTTCACAAGGAATGAAGATGGAACATATACTATTGATTTTGATAAAATGCACGATGCCATGATAGCCCTGATGCAGGATATCCTGCATATTCAGGGTAATGGCGATTATGATCAAGCTAAAGCATGGGTTAAGGAAAAAGGCGTTATTATGCCACAACTACAAGCTGATCTTGATTTGCTTAACTCTTCGGGTATACCGGTGGATATTGTATTTCACCAGGGCAAAGAGATAATGAATCTTAAATAATTAACTAAAACGATCACTATGAAAAGAATATTTTTGTTAGCGCTTATGGTTGTTTCCATAAGCTTAAATAATTATGCAACTACCCCACCCGATGAGGGGATGTGGCTGCCGATTTTTGTTGAGAGGCTCAATTATACCGATATGCAGGAGATGGGCCTGAATCTGACAGCCGAAGAGATTTATAGTATTAACAACTCCAGCCTTAAAGATGCTATTGTGAATTTTGGAAATATGTGTACGGCTGAGGTTGTTTCACCTGATGGTTTGTTGCTGACAAATCATCATTGTGGGTATGATGTTATACAAAAACACAGCTCAATAGATCATGATTACCTGACAGATGGTTTCTGGGCCATGAGCAGGGAAGAAGAATTATCCAATGAAGGCCTGACTGCAACATTTTTCATCAGAATGGAAGATATAACGGAAAAGGTACTGGCTGAAGTAACGGATGAAATGTCGGAATCGGATCGCAAGGATGCAATTAAAAAGATATCCGGCCAAATAGAAGATGAAGCTGCTGAAGATGACAAATATGATGCACAGGTCAGGAGTTTTTTTAATGGCAATGAGTATTACCTTTTTGTATATGAAACTTTCAGGGACGTACGCCTGGTTGGTGCCCCTCCTTCATCAATAGGAAAATTTGGCGGCGATACGGATAATTGGATGTGGCCACGTCATACCGGCGATTTTAGTATGTTTCGGGTTTATACTGCCCCCGATGGCACTCCTGCCGGCTATGCGGAAGAGAACATCCCTTTAAAAGCTAAATATCATATCCCTATCTCTCTTAAAGGAGTACACAAAGAAGATTTTGCTATGATCTGGGGATATCCGGGAGGAACCGATAGATACAGAACCTCTTACGGTATTGAACAAACACTGAATGAAACCAACCCTGCCATTATTAACCTTGGCGACATCGCATTGGATATAATGAAAGAGGATATGGATACTGATCCTGTAGTGAAAATACAATATTCCGCAAAATATTTTATGATATCTAACCTGTGGAAAAATAAAATTGGCGAAAGCAGGGGCTTGAAGCGACTTAAAGTGTCTGATAAGAAAAACGTTATTGAAGATCAATTCAGGTTATGGGTGGAAGCTGATCCCGCAAGAGAAGAGAAATATGGTTCGGTTATGCAGGATTTTGCTGATGCATATAAAATCTTTTCAGATGCAAAATCGCAACAGACCCTTTGGTATTACCAGGGCCCGTTTTTTATTTCGCAATTAATGCTTTTCCCGCTCAAGGCCAAGGGGCTGGAAGCTATTTTGCAAAATAAAGATTATACCGAAGAACAGCTTGCACCGTTTTATGCCCAGGCTGAACAGCATTTTAAAGATTACAATCCTGCTACTGAACAAAAGTTGTATGCTGCCGGATTAAAAATGTTGTATGATTATGTTCCAAAAGATAAGCAGCCGGATATTTTTGAAACAGTGATCATGAAAAAATACAAAGGTGATTTTGAAGCTTTTGTCGCTGATGTTTTTAAGAAATCCATTTTTGCCAATAGAGAGAATTTTGAAGCTTTTCTCTCGAAACCCTCAGCAAAGAAATTTGAGAAAGATTTGGCTAATCAAACCACACAGTCATTTTATGGCGCTTTTATTGGCCGCAATGCAGGCTTAAAGGAAGCAAAGGATAAGCTGAAAACAGCAAGACGTTTATATGTTGCCGGCCTTAGGGAGATGATACCTGATAAGGTGTTTTACCCTGATGCAAATTTTACCATGAGGTTAACCTATGGTGAGGTGTTGGATTATTTTCCGGCCGATGCTGTCCATTATGATTATGTAACACATTTGTCGGGGGTGATGGAGAAAGAAGATCCATCCAACGATGAGTTTATTGTATCTGAAAAGCTTGTAGACCTGTATAATGCCAAAGATTATGGCCGGTACGGTGAAGATGGTAAGCTAATTGTATGTTTTCTGACCAATAACGATATCACCGGTGGTAATTCCGGAAGTCCGGTTATCAATGGTGATGGAGAACTGATTGGTATTGCTTTTGATGGCAACTGGGAAGCCATGAGTGGCGATATTGCCTTTGAACCGGAACTACAGCGAACCATCAGCGTTGATATCCGTTATGTGCTGTTTGTAATTGATAAATATGCAGGAGCACAGAATCTAATTGACGAATTGACGATTCACGAGTAGAAAAATGATAGGGGGTGTCTTAAAGGATTTATTTCTCACAGATTTCACAGATTTTCACAGATGACCTAACAAATTTAATTACAGTTATTTGCCATCAATATTAATCTGTGTATATCTGTGAAATCTGTGAGAACCAAAATAAAATGACTTTTAAGACACCAACTCTAAAAAATTTCTTCAAGCTTCTTTTTCAGATCGTCACCCCTCAGATTTTTAGCAATAATGGTCTGTTCAGGGTCCAATAAAATATTTGAAGGTATTGAATTTATCCCGTATAATTTTCCGGCAGCATTTCCCCACCCTTGCAGGTCCGAAACGTGAGTCCAGGTAAGATTATCCTCATAAATAGCTGCCATCCATTGTTCTTTTTCTGCGTCGAATGAAACACCAAGGACATCAAACCCCTGCTCCTTGTACTGCTGATACATGGCTACAACATTGGGGTTTTCAGCACGACAGGGCCCGCACCAGTAAGCCCAGAAATCAACCAGGAGGTATTTGCCTTTAAAAGAAGAGAGCGACACAGGATTGCCTGATGTGTCATTCATGGTGAACCCGGCTGCAGGCTTCCCAACAGCCACTCTTGTTAGTATCTTGACTCTCGCTTTTAATTCGCCGACATAATCGGATACATCGAGGGATGGGTCGAAGTTACCTGTCAG
>JAUXII010000123.1 GCA_030621075.1 Lentimicrobiaceae bacterium | reverse complement strand
CAAACAGACCATCTTGCCAAAGTAATTTATTTGACGAGAGATGATGATTTTGATGTATATACAGGGAAAGATACAACAGCATTCCCTTTTGTTGCCTCTGGTGGTAGTGGTACTTTTACGGTTGCTGGAAATGTGATTCCGGAAGTGATGGAGAAAATGGTTTATCTTGCTATAAATGGTCAAATTGAAGAAGCTAAAGAAATTCATTTCTCCTATTATTCCCTTTTTGAAGCTTTTCGTTTTGAAACGAATCCTATGGGCGCTAAGAAAGCTCTTGAAATAATGGGACTCATCAATGGTGCTTTGCGGATTCCATTAACATCATTAAGTAAGGGCAAGTCTGAAATATTAAGATCACTCCTTTCAGAGAGAGGATTAGTATGAAAATGATTAAGATACATGCTCCTGCCACTAGTGCTAATGTCGGACCGGGGTATGATATTTTTGCACTTGCACTTCATGAACCGTATGATGTAATCGAGATTTCACTGAATGATAGCGGTCGTATCACCATCGATATTGAAAATAATATTGAAAATATACCGACTGAGGTCCGCGATAATTCGGCAGGGCTGGCAACCTTAGAATTACTTGAAAGGAATGGGATTGATCAGGGAGTTCATATTAATATTCAGAAACGAATGACCTCGGGTGGCGGCCTTGGCACAACAGGTGCTTCTGCCGCCGGAGTGGTATTCGGGCTCAACAAGTTGCTTAACCTGAACCTGACCTCCAATGAAATGATTGATTGTGCCCGAAAAGGGGAGGTAGCCTCCGGTGGATCCCCTCATGCTGATAATGTGGCTGCTGCCTTGCTGGGAGGGTTTGTCCTTGTGAAAAGTTACAACCCTATCGATGTTTTAAAATTGGATATGCCGGACGTACCTGTTGTCCTGGCAGCTATTAGAAAAAGCCAACGGTCAACCCGGGGTTTTATTACTTACGAAATTGGGCAGGAGAAGTTAAAGGAACAAATGGCAAGGTGTTCCATGGTTATCCATGCTATTCATACAAAAGATATGAGCGAATTTGGTAAGGCAATCAACGTCGACTATATCCACGAACATGTCAGAGGTGCAGCTATTCCAAATTACCGGGAAACAAAGAAAAAAATATTGAATAGCGGGGCCTTTGGATGCACAATTAGTGGAGGGGGCTCATCTGTCATAGCATTTTGCCCTAAGGAAAAGCAGCCAGCTATTGCTGAAATAATGGAGGAATCTTTTTCCGAAAACCCTCATTTTGTTGAAGTGATCCAAACTTTTAGCAGCAATGAAGGGATAAGGGTTGTCCGGTAGGCAGTAAATCATTGTATTATAATTATTTTTTGACAAATTACTATGACTTTTTCCTTCACCAACAAATTCGTTCTCGTCACTGGTGCTTCCCGCGGCATAGGCAAAGCAACAGCCTTACAATTTGCTGAGTCAGGTGCAACCGTGATTGTCCATTATCATAAAAATGTTGAGCTGGCTCAAGAGGTGCAGGCAAGCCTGCCGGGCTCAGGGCATTTTATTGTAAAAGCCGACCTTTCTGACCCCTTTTCCTTAAGAGAAATGGTCGATACCATTATGCAAAGGAGTGGCAGGATAGATATCCTGGTTAATAATGCCGGGATTTATGAGGAGGTGGATTTTATTCGGATGACCTACGACGAGTGGAAAGTTGCCTGGAACAGAACTATCGATACTAACCTGACCGGTGTTGCAAACCTGTCGTTTTTAGTGGCGAATACTATGATTGAGATAGGTAGCGGGAAGATCATCAATGTTTCGTCAAGGGGCGCTTTCCGGGGAGAGCCAACTGCTTTTGCTTATGGTGCCAGCAAAGCCGGCCTGAATGCTCTTGGACAATCGATGGCTAAAGCGTTGGCCCCCTACCATGTTTTTGTCTACACGGTGGCTCCCGGATTGGTGGATACGGATATGGCCAGCGAGGGCCTTTCAGGCCCTGAAGGGAATGCCATAAAAGCACAAAGCCCGCTTAACCGCATAGCCAGGCCAGAAGAGATTGCGCAAACAATAGTATATCTTGCTGCAGAAGGAAATGATTATATGACTGGTTGCGTTGTAGACATCAATGGCGCCTCTTACCTGAGAACATGAATCGATATACGATACACGAATAACGATATGCGATTTTCGAATTATTTTAATTAATACCAGGTAGTATTTTGACTTACCGGCTACCGGCTACTGTCCACAGGCGCACATGTGCAAAACAAATTCCTGTCACCATACGCATCATCAATTTTTGTGATCGGAGGCCAGTATTTATCAGCAATCTGCACAGGATAAGCTGCTTTTTGACGTGAATAAGGATATTCCCATTTGTCAGAAGTTACCATCTCAGCCGTATGGGGCGCATTTGTTAGTACATTATTTTCTTTTTCAGCTTTTTCGTCGATAATTTCCTGAATCTCTTTACGGACCGATATCATAGCTTCAACGAAGCGGTCAAGCTCTGATAAAGGCTCACTTTCAGTAGGTTCGACCATAAGTGTTCCATGAACAGGAAAAGCAACAGTAGGAGCATGGAAGCCATAATCCATTAATCTTTTGGCAATGGAAACAACATTCACCCCTGCCATTCGGCTAAATTCATTGCAATCAAGTATCATCTCATGAGCGCATGTCCCATTTTTGCCTGTATATAGTATTTTATAATGATCATTCAGACAGGCTAACAGATAATTTGCACTGAGTATGGCATATTGGGTAGCTTTTAGAAGGCCTTCACCCCCCAATAATTTTACATAACCATATGAAATGGGTAGAATAGAAGGGCTCCCGAAAGGGGCAGATGCAATAACCAGGCTGCTTTTTTTTCCTCCTGTTGGAATAATGGGGTTTGTTGGAAGAAAATCAACAAGATGTTTCGCAACACCGATTGGCCCTACGCCGGGCCCACCGCCACCGTGAGGAATGCCGAAGGTCTTATGCAGATTCAAATGGCACACATCAGCTCCAATCATGCCCGGATTGGTTAATCCTACCTGGGCATTCATATTTGCACCATCCATGTAAACCTGGCCTCCCTTATCATGTATTATTTTAACAATTTCAAGAATTTCTTCTTCGAAAACTCCATGAGTGGAGGGATAGGTGATCATTAACGCAGCAAGGTTTTCATTATATTTCGATGCTTTTTCCCTGAGGTCATCAACATCAACATTACCGTGTTCATCACACTTTATTATTACGATATCCATACCGGCCATGTGTGCACTTGCCGGATTTGTTCCGTGAGCGGAAGAGGGGATTAAACAAATATTCCGATTCCCCTGTCCGATATCTTTAAGATATTCATTAATCACCAGAAGGCCGGCATATTCACCGGAGGCACCTGAATTAGGCTGGAACGACATTCCTGCAAATCCGGTAATCTCACAAAAAATATTTTCCATTTCTTTGATAAGAATGGCGTACCCTTCAGCCTGATCAACCGGTACAAAGGGGTGGATCTCGCCGAACTCAGGCCAACTTAACGAGAACAATTCAGCGGCAGCATTCAGCTTCATCGTGCATGATCCCAATGGTATCATAGTCCTGTTCAAAGCAAGGTCTTTATTCTCAAGAACTTTAAGGTACCTCATCATATCTGTTTCAGAATGATAGGTGTTGAATACAGGGTGCAATAAGAATGAGGAGCTTCTTTCCAGAATTGAAGGAATTGTTTTTATTTTCTCACATTCCTCATAATGACAAATAAAATCAGTGAAATCAATAGAATTAGCTTTAGCAAAAATGCTCAGGATAAGGTTTATATCTGCAAGCTCTGTGGTCTCATCGATACTGATACCAATTTCACGATCATTGATGTACCGGAAATTCATTCTGTTTTCCAGTGCTAGTTTTTTAATTTTTTCAACAGAAACGTTTTCCGGGACTTTTATTTGCACTGTGTCAAAGAAATGCTTATTTAACTGTTTGTATCCATATTTTTGCACTTCAGAGGCCAATACTCCGGCCAAAATATTTATTTCTCTGGCGATCTCTTTAATACCTTCCGGGCCATGATAAACGGCATACATCCCTGCCATTGAGGCGAGAAGGGCCTGTGCTGTGCAAATATTTGAGGTGGCTCTTTCCCGTTTAATATGTTGTTCACGTGTTTGCAGAGCCATTCGCAGGGCTTTGTTGCCCCTGGCATCGAGAGAAATACCGATAATCCGCCCTGGCATAAATCTTTTATAATCTTCACTGCTTGCCAGGAATCCGGCATGTGGCCCGCCATAACCCATAGGAATGCCAAATCGTTGGGATGATCCAACCACAATATCTGCACCCCATTCAGATGGTGGTTTTAACATAGCGAGGCTCATGATGTCGGCTGCCACCGCCACAAGTGCACCCACTGAATGTGCTTGTTCAACAAATGATGCATAATCATGAATCTCCCCTTTTGCACAAGGATATTGAATGATACCACCAAAGAATTGATCGTCAAACGTAAATGTATTATGATCACCAATAATAAGTTCAATACCCAACGGCTCAGAACGTGTTTGAAGAACAGCTATTGATTGAGGAAACAGTTCTTCAGAAATGAAGAATTTTTTCACCCCACTCTTTACTTTTGCCCTTGGCCTGGCGTTAAATGCCATGATCATTGCTTCTGCAGCAGCAGTTCCTTCATCAAGAAGTGAACAATTTGAAAGCGGCATACCTGTCAGGTCAGAAATTACCGTTTGAAAATTAAGTAACGCTTCAAGGCGCCCTTGTGATATTTCAGCCTGGTAAGGTGTGTAGGATGTGTACCAGCCCGGATTTTCAAGTACATTTCGTTGAATAACCCCGGGGGTGAGGGAATTGTAATACCCCAACCCAATATATGTTTTGAAAACCTGGTTTTTTGACGCAATCTCTTTAAG
>JAUXII010000306.1 GCA_030621075.1 Lentimicrobiaceae bacterium | reverse complement strand
GCAGTAGCCTGTAGCCTGTAGCCTGTAGCCTGTAGCCTGTAGCCTGTAGCCTGTAGCCTGTACAAAAGTACTACTTATAATTTAAACCGGGACTTATCTTAAGAGGTTTCTATGTGTTTTAGAAGGGATTAAGCTTTTGCTAATACAGGGAACTTCTTTGTTACGAGGTAAAAACTTCCAAACAGTACTCCACTGTAAAACAGAGTTCCAAACACTTCATTAAGGAAAAAGGAGATACCATAACTGCCATCATTGAAAAATGCCAGGCCTGCCACATAGCTTTGCATTAATCCGGCAAAATTTGCAGGATAAAAAGGGCTGGCTATCCAGGCAGCAAAGTTGGTAATCAGAAAAAACAATATAGATGACCCAAGTGAGGCGGTAATGACAGTTGTGACTTTAATATTCCTTCTTAAAAAGAACCCAATAGCCACTATGAGTATAAAACTCATGTAAACAGCAATCATATTGCTGTGAAATCCAATAATAAGATCACTGATAAGCAAAGCAGCGAGAGGAATAAGAAAAGCAATATATTTTCGTCCAATATAGGCTCCTCCAAACAAGGCCATTGCAGCAATAGGAGTGAAGTTAGGCCAATGAGGAATAAGGCGGAAAATCGCCGCTGCAATAATTGTTGAGAAAATTACTATAAGTCTTGGATTAAATAATTTACCATTCATGGTTGTATGTTTTTAAAGTTATTTGGCAAATATAAGAAAATCTAAAACAGACATGATTGTAAAAATATTAATTTTGAACAAAATTTAATTTATTTACCATGAAGATTAAAAATTTATTTTTTTTAGTTCCTGTTTTTATAATATTAGCCTTCACTCCTATGAAGAAAGATGTTGATCTGATCCTGTATAATGCAAAAATTTATACGGTCGACCGTGAATTTTCAATTGCACAAAGTTTCGCCGTCAGAAATGGGAAAATTGTTAGCATCGGACCATCCAAAGAGATCAGGGAAATGTATAAAGCAAAAAAGGAAATTAATGCAAAAGGAAAGGTCATTTTCCCGGGTTTTATTGACGCTCATTGTCATTTTTACTGGTATGGCCTGGCTCTTGTTAAAAAAGCTGACCTGGTTGGAACAAAGTCCTTCAAGGAGGTGCTTGATAGAGTACAGAAACACCACGATAAGTATCCAGCTGAATGTATTGAAGGCAGGGGATGGGATCAGAACGATTGGAAGGATAAGAAATTTCCTGATAGATCTGAGTTAGACAAAATGTTTCCGGACCATCCGGTTATTCTTACCCGGATAGATGGCCATGCTGTGCTGGTAAACAATGAAGCGCTTAAAAGAGCCGGGATCGATATTTCGACTACCGTTGAAGGTGGCGAGATTGAAGTGAGAAATGGAAAGCTCACCGGTATTTTACTTGATAATGCTATTGACCTCATTAGTAAAGTAATACCTGTTACTGATGATGAAATAAAGACCATTGCCTTAACAAAAGCCCAGGAAAATTGCTTTGCAGTTGGCCTGACAACAATTGTGGATGCCGGATTGTATATTACTACTATTGATTTGATTGATGCATTGCACAGGGAAGAAAAGCTTAAAATCAGGATTGATGCCATGCTTTCATGCTCTGATCCTAACTATTCAGCGTATCTTTCAAAAGGTGTTTATAAAACTGATCGTCTTCGTGTTGGGGCGATAAAAATGTTTGCCGATGGAGCTCTTGGCTCTCGTGGTGCCTGTTTGATTGAACCGTACAGTGACGCACCGGGAAAATATGGTTTCCTGATTGAGCACCCCGGGTTTTATACGGATATTTGTGAAAAAGCTTATGCCAATGGTTTCCAGGTGAACACACATGCCATTGGAGATTCAGCAGTCAGGTTAATCCTCGAAACGTATGCTTCTGTTCTTAAAAAGCATAATGACTTGCGTTGGCGGATAGAGCATGCACAGGTTGTTCATCCTGATGATTTTTGGTTTTTTGGCCAATACTCCATCATTCCATCCATTCAGGCTACACATGCCACCTCCGACATGTATTGGGCTGACGAAAGGCTGGGTCCTGAACGGATAAAAGGAGCTTATGCCTACAAACAGCTTCTTGATCAGAATGGCTGGTTGCCAAATGGAACGGATTTCCCTGTAGAAGATATTAATCCGCTTTATACCTTTTACGCCTCCGTGGTTAGAAAAGATCTGGAAGGATACCCTGACGAAGGATTCCAGGTAGAAAATGCGCTTTCAAGGGAAGATGCATTGCGCTCGATGACTATCTGGGCTGCAAAAGGAAGTTTTTGGGAAAGAGAGATTGGAAGCATTGAAAGAGGCAAAAAGGCTGATTTTGTTATACTTGATAAGGATATTATGACTATCCCTGAGGATGAAATACCTGAGGTTAAGGTGCTGGAAACCTATCTGAATGGGGAGTTGGTTTATGCCACTCATTAATGCTTTTTAATTAATGCCTGTTTTGTTTTATTTAGTTCTCCTTCATATAGTTCTAACCGTGCCTTTCAG
>JAUXII010000259.1 GCA_030621075.1 Lentimicrobiaceae bacterium | reverse complement strand
AAAACCCCGTTAGGGGTGATATGGATAGGAAGAGAAAAGTGAAAAGCGAAAAGTGAGAAGTGAGAAGCGAAAAGCGAAAGGAAGATGGAATGATAATTGATATGATTGATGAAAGAGATTAGGAGAATTTTTGGTTTTTTTGTTGTAGTACTTGTTTTCTTGAGTACGGGATATTTGCATGCACAGGTTATTAAAGGTGCTGTGTTAGCAGGAATGAACCTGACACAGGTTGATGGAGATGAAATTTATGGCTTTAATAAAGTAGGAATCAATTTGGGTGCAGCGGCAATTGTTCCGTTTGCTGATAAATGGGAAGCGTCAATAGAGACGATTTTTTCACAAAAAGGATCTTATCAGGGTCCTCACAATAATGATTCGTTAACAGGTGAATATAGACTAAGGCTAAATTATCTTGAGGTTCCGGTACTGGTTCATTTCAATGATAAAAATAAGGTGATTTTCGGAGCCGGTTTTTCATGGGGGCGATTGGTTAATATTGAAGAATATGAACATGGCAATAGGGTGGAATCTACTACACTTAATAATGGACCGTATAGTAAAAATGATTATAATGCTCTGGTTGATCTGCGCTTCCGTATCTATAAACAATTGAAATTTAATGTCAGGTATGCCTATTCCTTGAAAAAAATTCGTACGCGTGTGTATACACCTCCATTCAGCAATGATTCATGGACAAGAGACCAGTATAATAATTTTTGGACTTTCCGCCTGATTTATATTTTTAATGAGGAATTTTCGGAGCGAGCCAGGCAATAAGATTAACGATTTAATAATTGTTTGGCCATCTGTTGCGCAGTTTCCACACATTTTTCTATGTCTGAAATATCAGGAGCACCACGGGCCTGGACCGGATCACCAATAACATCCCACTTCATCCTTTCAGCAAAATCTTCAAGTGCTCTTACGCCACCGCCTCCCCATGTAGCTGAACCAAATATGCCCAAAAGCCTGTTTTTAACCCCTGTATTAATGATTTTATTTAAAATATTTCCCATTGGTGGAAAAATAGTAGCATTATAGGTGCTGGAACCAAAAAGGATGCCTTTGTATTTAAGAATATCACTGATGATGTATGAAATATGTGTTTTAGAAGAGTCGTAGATCCTGATCTCCTTTATTCCATTTTCATTTAAAACCCTGGCCATGATCTCAGCCATTTTCTCAGTATTTCCGTACATTGACCCATAAACGATAACTACACCGGTGTCAGCTTCGAAGCGGCTCCACTTGTCATACAAAGCAATAATTTTTAGTACATCCCTTTTCCACACAGGGCCATGAGTGGATGCGATAATGTCTATTTGTGTGTTTTTGAGAAGCGTAAGAGCCTTTTGAACAGGATTCCAATATTTTCCAACGATATTGGAGTAATAACGTCTCACCTCTTCGTTATAAAAATTGGTGTTAAGCTCTTCATCAATAACGCCACCATCCAGTGTTCCGTAACTTCCGAATGCATCTCCTGAAAAAATAACTTTATTCGTTTGTTCGTAAGTCATCATTGTTTCCGGCCAATGGAGCATAGGTGTTATAAAGAATGACAATTGATGTTTGCCAAGATCTAGTTGTGTGTCGCGTGTGATTTCGTAAAGATTATTTTTTATTCCGTAAAATTCATTCAGGATTTTGAATGTTTGCTTGTTTCCAACAATCTGTATCTCAGGGTATCTCTGAATGGTAGCTTTAATAGCTCCTGAATGATCAGGCTCAAGATGATTTATTATCAGATAGTCAACTTTTTTATCGCCAATAGCTGTATCAATCTTTTCAAAAAAGTCGTTCATCTTACTGATTTCAACCGTATCAATAAGAGCAACTTTTTCATCAACAATAAGATAAGAGTTGTAAGAAACACCCTTTTCTAATGGCCAGATATTCTCAAATAAATGTGTTCTTCTGTCATTAACACCAACCCAAAAAATATTTTCCGTAATTTTTACCGGTCTGTACATATCTAAAAAAATTATTTCTTCATTCAAATATAATATCTTACCTCATTATCGCATTACCTCATTATACTTTTTGGCCTCTTTAATGAATTCCAACGCAATCGGAATAGAAAGGTTTTCATTTTGTGTTAGCCTCTCCGGATGCCACTGAACACCCACGAAAAATGGTTTGCCAATAGGGTCTTTCCACTCGATAGCTTCAATTAATCCGTCTTCTGCTCGTGCTGTAACAACAAAAGCATCTGCAAGGCGGTCAACAGCCTGATGATGAGAAGAATTTACCAGTCCATTTTGCTGACCGGTAATTTCCTTCAATCTACTTCCTTCAAAAATAGTAATCTGGTGGAAACAACCATTGCTCTCTTCATTTCTGTGCTCTATATCAGAAACAAAATCTGACGGTATATCTACAATCAGGCTCCCTCCCAAAGCAACATTCATAATCTGTTGCCCCCGGCAAATGCCCAAAATCGGGATATTGTTATTTAGGGCCATGGAAATAAGTGCGAATTCCAGGGTGTCACGACGAAAGTCAAAAGTACCACAGCGTGATGAGTCATACGCTTTATTATATCTGCCCGGATACACATCAGGCCCTCCTGATAGCAAGAGCCCGGAGCATTTGTCAAGCATTATTAGTGCTGAATCGAAGGGCAGGGTATACAGGTCTACCCATTTAACATCAGGGTCATTGTTTTCTATCCACTTACCATATGCAGCGTAGTGGCTGTTTGGAATACCATTGGAAATCGCAATATAAACTTGTTGATCATCCTTGTTGTTGCACCCCGAAAACAGGAGGAGAGCAAACAGAGCAACAAAACCTGAAATCAATGAATAATAAATCTTATTCATGAACAAATCTATCCTATTTACTATCCCCAAGAATCAATGGTAGTCCATCCTTGGTATTGCCAATAACCACCACTTTTGCATTACTGGATTCGGCAAGAAGTCGGAGGCCAAGCGG